>JAOZNA010000013.1 GCA_029934005.1 Candidatus Bathyarchaeota archaeon | reverse complement strand
CTAGGTAGATAGATGCCTCCCACTCCCATTCTATATCCATCAGATTTGGACTGATAGAGGGGATTCAATTTTTCACCAAACAAGTGTATTTTTACTTTGGATGTTATTTAAACGATTTTCGTTAGTACGTCATATGTCGTATATAAAAATTTATGCGGTTTGCTTTCATTTTATTTACCTTGGATTTCAGATTTGTATTTCCTGCGATAATACGCTAATGGATGCTGTATTTGACTGCATAACTCATCGGGGTTTATGCATACTCCATGGGTTTTTAAAGTTTCGCATTTAGGCGGCATATAACATGTTCTTGATCCTCTCTCTCCTGCTATATGTTCCACTTGATAACGAGTCATTCTTTCATTAAAGTCGGATGCGTTTCTGAAAATGTCTATTATGTTTTCTATGGGCATGCCTATATTTACTAGAAATGAAGTTAACGTGAATCTGCCTATATGAGATAGGTGGCTTCCGGAGAGCGCTTTATTGTGTAAGGTTTTTATGCAAGGTGGAAACGCATCAATTACTATGTTTTTGGGGGCTTCTGTAATTTTTATTTTTCCTCTGCTTTCAGTGGTTAGTTGGACAAGTTTTTTTACAATTTGTTTCATGTTTTCTGGCAATTCTGGAATTTCTTTTATCTCTACCCTTTTCTGGATATAATTGTGTACTTCCTCGGCGAGTAATCTGGCTACTTCCGGTTTGGTTAGGTAAACATTGCCTTTCACAAGGAGTCTGTTTACAAGTTTCCATTTTTTATCTCTTAATCTTGATGTATTTCTTAGGTAATCTGTAAAGTATAAGGTAAAGCCATGGAAACCTTCGGGACTGCTTGTTATTGATAGTTTCCAGTTGAATTGTTGGCTTATTTCTATAAGTTTTTCGGCTGGCTCCGTTTTTAGTAAATTATAGATTCTTTTTGCCTCTGCTAGTGGATATCGCCTTTTAATGAATGAGTCTCTGGTGGCTGCTGCGAGTAGAGTTGCTAAGGGAAATGAGGGAATCTCTATTTCTTCATTATGTGAAAGACTTGTTATGTTTGCAAATAATATTGCTTCTTGAAGTCTTTGTTCAGCTCTCAAAACAATGGGATTTTCTGGTTCGGTTAAATCTTCAATTTTTATGTCGAGTCTTCTAATATATTCGGCTGCTTGTTTTAGAAACGGGTATTTTGCTAGGTCCGTTTTGGTTAGAACCAATTTTGGTTCTCTTATTAAGCCTATTCTACTTCTATTCTTGGAGCTAGATAGAATGTTAACTTTCCTTCTCTGGGCTGTTGGAAGTCCATCCTTATTGGCATGTCTGTTGAGAATTCTAGGGTTGCGATGTCGGATGTGGCTGAAGCTGCTTTAATTATTTCAGAAAGGTAGCTTAGGCTGTACGTAGCCTTAGAAGGCTCTGTTACTTCTATGTCAAGTAATGCGTCGCTTCCTTTTTTCAGTTCTATTACTGCGCCCATTATGTCTCCTGTTGCTCGCATAACAATTTTTTCGCTGTCTGCTTCTAGTCTAACATGGTCGCTTACAAGCGAGGCTTCGTCAATAGCTGTTTTCAACCCATCCGTAGTAACTTTTGCCTTTACATTAAAGGTTAGTTTTGGCGTTGGCACTTCTTCCTCGGCAGTTTCAAGCGTAGGCATGGTAAAAGTTCGAGTATATTTGCCAATAAGCGTTATCTGCAACTTTCCAGTTTTTTTGTCTAGGGAAAGTTCAATAAAATCATCTTTTCCAGATCTCTTAAGCAATTTCAAGAGTTCACTTATGTTTATGCACATCTTTGTTGGTTGATCGCATATAAACTCGTCAAAAACTGTTTTAGGAAGTTCAAAATCGATCATGGCTACTCTTGAGGGGTCCATGGCTCTTAATTTGATTCCTTCGGGGCTAATGTTGAATGTTGCTTCATCCACTAAGGTTGCAATTGAATTCATTAGGTTTCTTAGCAAACGTGGATCAGCCATTTTAACCTTAAACATTTAAGCGTCTCCCCTAATGCGTATGTTAGCTAAAGTTTAAAAGTTTCCCCTTGAAGCTTTCATCAAGTAGTCATAACTGCAAAGTTAAGGTGTAAATCGTTGGGAATAGAAAGGATAGTTGTGTGGTCATTGTTAATGGTGATTATTTTAACGTTGGCTTTACCGATTTCACAGATAAAAATTCAATTGAAATCTGTCATTACAGTTCCTGATGACTATTCAACAATACAGGAAGCAATAAATCGTGCCAAAGCTGGTGATAAGATATTCGTGCATGAAGGAATTTATTATGAAAATTTGATTGTTAATAAATCTTTGTCAATTATTGGGATGGATAGAAATCAAACAATAATTTCTGGAAGTGGGAGAGGGATCACCATAAAAATTATCTCTAACGGTGTTTGGATTGAAAATCTTACGGTAAGAGACAGTGGAAACACAGTTTATGATTCCGGCGTTGAACTTTCCAATGTGAAGAACTGTACTATCATAAGAAACATCTTAGCAGAAAATTTACATTTTGGAATAATAGCTGAAGAGTGCGCTAATGTAAAAATTGTTGGAAATCTAGTGGCGAATTGTGAGGCAACAGGCATTTTGATCAAATGTTCAAATAACAGTTTGATCGAAGCGAATCTTCTTTTAGAAAATAATGGACATGGTATTGCTATTCAAGAATCTTTTAATTGTACAGTTATAAACAATGAAGTGAGGGGTTCAAAGGATGATCAAATTGCTATTTTGGCGTCTAATCACAATTTCGTAATCGGTAATGATGTTACTTATGGTAAGTCACATGGAATCCGATTGGACGATCCAAGTGATAACAACATGATCGTAGGAAACACCATTAAGAAAAATGAGGGATGTGGAATATGGCTTTTTAATTCTCGTAATAACGTTTTCTATCAAAATAATATTTTGGAAAATGATGAAAATGTTAAAATTTTGCAAGCTCCGGGTTACCTTTCCAATGATACATGGGATGGTGGTTATATTCTCGGCGGAAATTTCTGGGGGGATTTTATTAACACTGATTTGTTTAGTGGAGTCTATCAAAATTTGGAGGGGAGTGACGGAATACTCGATGAAGCCTTTATTATAGATGATTATAATGTAGATAACTATCCATTAGCTGGACCAGTTAACATTGTCCATTTTGATTATGAAATGAACTACTGTTGCATCATCAGCAACCTCACGATTTTAAATTTTCGATTTATTAAGAAGTTAAATGTATTATCTTTCGAAATACCAACTAATTCTCATGGATTTTGTAGATTAACAATTCCTAGGAAGATTATAAAAGAAATCTGGAATAATACCTATTCGATTTACATTAATGAGTCTTTGGTAGGATTTGAAAAGATAGAAGACGACAAAACTGTTTGTATTTATTTCCATCTTGATACAACAAATTCAGTAGAGATAAAAATTGTTGATGAGAAATCGTTTGTGCTGCTTTTTCTTCTTATAATCATTTTGAGCCCTTTCTTTAGAAACTTTAAGGTTACTAAAACATGTAAGTAAATGCACAGTATTTATATGTTTATGAGTATTCTCTAAATGTGTACCCGCATTTTGTGCAGCGGAAGAATTGTGTGGATGATTCGTCGCTTCCTCTTGTTTGGACTTGCCAGACGTAGGCTGTGTTGTTTCCACATTTTGGGCATTCGATGGTTACTGTTGGTAGTGTTCTTAGTTTTTGCGCTTCTTTGTCTATTATTGCTATACGTTCCTTCGGAGTTAGGGCAACAACTCTTGGAATGGTAACTTTTCCTTGAGCTGGTTTTTCATATCCGCATTTTGGACATTTTAAAACTAGAACGTTTTTCTTACCTTGTTTCTTCTTTGTTGGTTTGAGTCTCGTTCCGCATTTTGGGCAAAATTCCATTGGTTCACCAGCCTATGGTTTCCGTTCACATGCGTGAATCGGTTTCTTTTAAATGTTTTTGTTTCAGAATATGAATTAATCAGTTTCATTTAGTATTTTCCTTGGCGTAAAACCTTGCTAGGCTGGAAGCTATAATATGGGCTACTCTAAGTGGTTCTGGAATATTGCTTTGAGTTGAAGATATTTTAACAATTTTTTCGGCGTCTTCAAGCCTTAAACCGGCAGTTTGGATATATATTGGTGCTTCTCCTTCATGAGTTTGAACTTCAACTGGAACTCCAGCTTTTCTTATTATTTCCCATCTTTCTTTTTTTCTAGGAAGATTTTCAAGAGCCCTTCTTATATCATCAAAGTTTGGTTTATTCCTTGTTACAGCGATTACTGGAAGCTGAGTTTTATCATATAATTCATGTATGTCTACTATGTTGAAGCCCGCAAAGGTTATGCCACTTAACATTATTATTCGAAGCTGTTTATAGTGAGGGGAACCCAGAATCATTGAGGCTATTTTTTGTGTTGCATCCATTCCGTCTACCTCGATTTTGGTTTTCATAACTCCGTCAAGCCAATATCCACCCCTAAAAACAACTCCAACAACGTCAACAAAACCCCTTTCATGAGGAATGAATACTCCGTCATCAACTCCAACTATCCGAATTTCGGCTTTTATTACTCTAAACTTTCTATACAGCAAGCCTTTATCCTCTAACCAGTCAAACACTTATGCATGTAATACCCTTTAAATTTATACGTGATAGACATGTCAAAAAACCATCTTAAATTTCCGTTCATACAAGAATATAAATCATTAAGTGAAATTTTCATGGATCAAAAATTAGCAAGGCTTGGAGACTCCTTTGTAAATTTTATCTTTTCTCTTGCTCTTTCAATGAGGAAGGGTGCACCAGTAGGAGTTAAAGTGAAAGGCGGAATGTTAGCTGAAGCCTTTAAAAAAGCTGGTTTAAGAAAGTTTTTGCCTTCCCGAATTGATAGGCATAAACAAGCAGACGCAGCTGAAGCCTTGTTGGTATACGCATGGATTAAAGGTGTCTATTCAATTTTTGAAAGCGTTAAAGTTCTAGCTGAAAACGAAAATGAAATTGAAGGATTAAAAAGGCTTCTCCTTTTAGCAGAAGAAAAAATACCCTTTAAGTGATTACTATATCTCTATTTTTTAATTGCAAGTTCAAAAGCCTGCTTAAACTCTATCTGTCGACTCTTTATCTTTTCTATTGCTTCAAACAGAGCTTCCCGAGGGGATTTTCCTCCCTTAGTTTTAATGTAAACAACTGGTTTTGAAACCAACGGATGTGGAATGTTATAGCCTGCCATTTCAACGTTCTCATCTTCCAGTAAAACTTTCTGTAAGAGATTGCAAAATGTGTGTCCTTCACCTTCTATTTCAAATTTAAGCTCGTCTGCTGTTTGCTTTAAAATTTTAACCTTCAAATTTATTCCCTCCCATAACCGGATGCAATTTTTCTTTTCTCAACCTTTTTGCACCTTGGACATTTAAGTCTGCCTTTTCTATCTTGTTCAAGCAGATGACCACATTCAGAGCAAAACGCGTAAATAACTCCTAAATTTCCCTCAGCCATAGTTAAATGGTAAACTCTATTCTTATTACTTATTACTTTAGCCCTCACAATATCCCCAGTTTTGCACACATCAAACATTGTTTCAACATATCCCTTTGCAGCATCTGAAATATGAAGTATTCCGGAGTAAAAACCTGAAAGCAATTTCTTTCCAATTCTCCAAATACGGATAATAGCAATCTTTGACTGAACATTATACACTTGGCCTGTAACAATACTTCCAACTTTTGGAACGCTCGCGCCAGATGTCAAGGGATAAACAGAAACTTTCTTGTTAAGTAAATCAACCAAGGTTCGCCCAATCATCTTTGAATAAATAGTTCCATCCCTAACATAGGTTCCTGAGCCGGGACTAAATTCCTCAATTACTCCTAATCTATCACCTGGTACAACAAATTTGCCGCTTCTATACCCTTTTTTGCTACCGGACATACTCTTTTCCTTCTATTCTGTAAAGTTCAACTTTAACTATATGTTTCCTTTTAGTGTGGAATTCGAATGTAGGAGGAATCCATATCTCAAGAGGGAATATCGCCGTAACCTTTCCTCCATGCTCTTCAATAAATCTTTTGATAAATTCGCGATTAGATTCCCCCGCCTTATGCACTGAGTAAATTGTTCGACCTACTTCTAAAGCTTTAAGCAAAAATTTTCTGTCAGCAGCTCTTCTTTGGACGCCGAAAGGAGGGTTCTGTAACACGGTGTCAAAATATCCTCTTAACGTGGTAATGTCACCTATAATCCAGTTTGCTTCATCTTTAACCCCCAAAAGCCTAGAACTGGCTTTTGCTATTAAAACTGCGGTTTTATCTATATCTATTCCAAAAGCTTCTCTCGCTCCGATAAGTAACGCTCCAATTGCTAACCGCCCAGTTCCACATCCTAAATCCACAATTGTTTTTCCTATAATGTCATTATAGGTGTAAGCTGCCAAGTAAAGAATTTCAGCTGCTGTCTCCGGTGGAATCGTGTACTGTTCCAAATATGCTTTGGGATTTGGATGCGGTTTAATTTGTGAAAGAAGCATTTCTAAGCGTCGTTTTCGAACCATCCGCTCTTGCAAAGTTTTTCCCATGAGGTTTTTTCAAGCATTACTTCAAGTTCTCTTGGAATTAAAACTGGTTTATTGAATTTAGATGAAGTGTCAAGGGAAACTCTCGGACAAGCAGTATTTACAAAAGCTTCTACATCCGGAAACTGCATGAGTCTTTCCGGAACTATTTCTCTTAAAGCTAAAAGATACGCCTCTTTACCCGCATTTTGAAGTTCTTCGACTATTTTTTGTGCCTTTTCAATTTTTTTCTGTCCAATCTTTAGACCTACAATAACACCGAAGCTTTTAGCCTTCTTTGCTTCATGAATGCATGCCCACCTTTGCCTAAGAACTCGTTTTACTTCGTTTTCAACTGAAAAAGCATTTTTGGTGTATGGATCTGCAACTATGACTGGCTTACCAGTTGCGATCGCCACTCCAATGGCATGGAATTTTCCACCACTGAGTATGAGAAACGCTTCAACATGATCTGCAATGGATTTAGCATTGCTGTATTCGCATCCTATGACTTGTCCTCGGTGCGGCTGGACGCCAGTATCTCCAATAATCACGATTTTTCCGTTTTTTAGAAGTAATTCCCTAGCTTCTTCAAGTTTGTTAACGTGTTGAAGCGTTGTTACTAGTCCTATATGTGAATATTCTTCTAGGAATGTTAAAGCTTTCATTACTGCTTTCTTCACACTTTTTTTGGAGTATGCAGCAAAATAAACTGTTGGAATTCTTGTTGACTTAAACCATGGGCTATGCCCATAATGAACGATTAAGTCGGCGTTTAAAGATTGAGCTTCTTCTAGGGCTAGGTCGCATGCTCCATAGCAAGGATCACCCAGAATTATTGGTAATGCTCCAGCTTCTTGAATTATATTTGCTAGTTCGGTTGCATAGGGCTTTAGTCCCTCTGGAAGTTGCAGAAGAACCCTTTCTGCGTTGTGTTTCTCTATTTCCCTTTTTAGTTTTCTCTTTTCCAAGTTAAAAGATTCATTATTCATGTTACTCTTCCACAAAAAGTAAAGTAGAAATGGTTTGAACGACTTTTACCACTCTGGTTTCCATTCCAAATTTAAATCCTTTCTCTGCCTTTCCGTTAATTCAGCCATTTTTTCCAGAAGTATTTTTTGTTCTATGCTTGCAACTAATTGACGAGTGCTAACAACGGCATCAGCATTCACAGAAATGCTGTCTATACCGCATCTAACCAAGAATTCGGTGAAATCTGGCAAGTTTGATGGGCCTTCACCGCAAATGGATACGGTGCAACCATGTTTGTGGGCGACTTTAATCAGGTGTGCGATTGCTCTTTTGACGGCTGGGTCTCTTTCGTCGAAGTAGCCTAGTGCTCCCAACCTTTCTGAGTCGCGGTCTATTAGTAAAATTCCTTGTGTAAGGTCATTTGAGCCTATTGAGAAGCCGTCGCAGTATTTGGAGAATTCATCAGCCATTATTACTATAGATGGAGTTTCAGCCATAAACCATACTTTGAAGTCTCTACCTCTTTCCAAGCCTTCTTCCTTCATTATTTTAAGGACCTTTTTTGCTTCCCATAGAGTTCGAACCACTGGAAGCATTACCCACACGTTTTTTAGTCCCCATTCTTCACGGCATTTACGAATTGCTTGGCACTCAAGTCTAAACGCTTTTTCATACCACTTACTTACATAGCGACTGCATCCACGCCAACCAAGCATAGGATTGTCTTCTTCAATTTCGTACTTTTCTCCACCCTTAAGCTCCCTATACTCGTTTGTTTTAAAATCACTAAACCTAACGACAACTGGACGTGGCTGTATAACCCTTGCAACGGTAGCTATTCCCTCAGCAAGTTTATCAACAAATTTCTGGGCTTGACCTATTTCCAACAAGTATAAGGGATGCTCTCCAATGTAACTTGCAAGAATGAACTCGATACGCATCAAACCAATTCCGTCAAAGGGAAGATGCCTATAATCCTCAATTTTTTCCGGAACACCAAGATTCATGTAAATTTTCGTTGCAGTTACAGGTGCTGGTTGAACCGCTGTAAAAGCTGGGCTTCTAGCAGTCGGAACAGCCGGAGCTTCTGGACTAACCATTTCCTTAACTATTCCTTCATAAATAACTCCGCTTTTACTATCAACCGTGTATTCCTTGCCAGTTTCCATTACTTGAGTGGCGTTTCCAGTTCCAACTACGCATGGAATTCCAAGTTCTCTGCTTACTATGGCTGCGTGGCATGTTACTCCCCCCTTATCAGTTACTATGGCGTTTGCCATTCTCATATACGGAACGAAATCCGGATTCGTCATCGGCGTTACTAGCACATCGCCTTTCTGCATGAGTTTTTCAGCGTCTTCAGGTGAGAAAACAACCTTTGCTTTCCCAAATCCTATGGATCTTTTTCCAGCTCCAATTCCTTTAACCACAACTTTCAGTTCTGTTGGAGCAACGTACTCCTTCTTTTCTTCCACAACTTTAGCCTTTACGCTCCAAACCGTTTCCGGTCTGGATTGAACTATGAATACGTTTTCTGGGAAAGGCAAATCCTTGTCGATTGCCCATTCAATATCTTGAGCTATTCCATAATGTTCCTCAATTCTCTTGCCTAGTTCCGCCAATTTAATAATCTCTTCATCTGACAAGCACGGTTGCTCTTGACGTTCAGGTGGAACTTCCAAATGAACGGTTTTTCCAGTTTCCGGATCACGAGTATATTCAACCGTTTTCTTGGCTATTCTACGTTCAATAATCTGCATTGTTTGTTTATCTACAACAAAATGGTCCGGAGTGACCGCTCCAGAAACCACCGATTCACCTAGTCCCCAGTTCCCCTCGATTATTATTTGGTTCGGGTTTCCAGTAACCGGATTTATAGTGAACATTACGCCCGCTGATTTCGCGTTAACCATTTTCTGCACGCCTACGCTTATGAGCACATCTTCATGTCTGAAGCCCTTTTGGGTTCTGTAGAAAATTGCTCTTGGAGTGAAGAGGCTCGACCAGCACTTCACAGTTTTCTCAAGAAGTTCCTCTTCTCCACTAACATTAAGATATGTTTCTTGTTGTCCGGCAAAGGAAGCATCCGGCAAGTCTTCTGCTGTTGCACTTGACCGAACAGCAACAGAAACATTATCAGAATGAACTTTTTCACAAAGCCCCCTATAAGCCTGCCTTATCGCTTCTTTTAGGTATTCTGGCATTGGTGTTGACTCGATTAAACTTCTGATTTTAGGTGAGGCTTCCTCGTACTGTTTTGGATCATTTGGATCGGTAATTGTTTCTTCGATTATTTTGTAAATTTGTTCAGCTATGCCAGTTTCTTCGATGAATTTTCTGTAGGCAGTGGCTGTTATGGCAAATCCAGGCGGGACTGGAATGCCAGCTTTTAACATTTGGCCTAAATTTGCGTTTTTTCCGCCTACAAGTGGTATGTCTTCTTTGCTTAGTTCTTCAAACCACAAAATCAGCTTTTCTTTTTGTTCTTCAACTTGTTTTTCCATTTTATTTCACTCCTAATCTGGCGTTTTTTCAATTATTATTCTGCAGGGAACAGGAAGCTTTGCTTCTCCTCTTTTTAGTGCTTCCTTAGCGGCTTTTATTCCATTTTCGTTAACATTAACGGTAATAATTGTTTGGTTAGGTTTTACACGTGCAGCAGTACCTATAGGTTTTCCAAAAGCCCTTCGCATTCCCTCTTGCAATCTGTCGGCGTGGGCGCCGAAAATCATTTTGTTTTCTCTAAGCACGACATGTGGGTAGGGTAGGATGCGTAGGCAATAGTTTTCTGTTCCGAGGTTTTTCTGTAAATATCTGTTTGTGGCTATTCTTGCAGCTTCTAGGGCATTATGCCTAATTTGGGCTGATTCTTCAGAAATAAGTTTAAGTTGGTAATCGAATTTTGCAGACGGATTTCCCATAGTAAATTTGGTTATTTTAGGGGGAGGATGCCCCTTAATATACTCTTTTCTAGCGTAAGGTTGACCTTTAACTTCTCGGTAGCAACGGGCTTTCAAGACCTTTCCCCTCTTGCATACAAGATTTGAGATATTTAAGGAGTTTGCTAATTGAACATCTTAACGCAAAATCCTTACCCTAAATAACTGCAAACTTAGGTTTGTCCCTAAACCATATCTTCGCTAGTTCCCTATAGTTTGGAAAAACCTTTTGCAAAATCGGAATATACATCTCAATTTCCTCATCCGTCATAAACTGGAACTGGTAGGGTCCAGTATACGGTGATGGTGGGCCTTCACGAGAGATAAATTCTATATGCATAAATGGGTCTCCACGTTTAATTACTATCGGTTTTCTATCATTGCTGAGGTTAACAACTTCTAAGGCTAATCTACCAACGAAACCGCTGTGAACCTTTGCAGCGTTTAGGAAGGACAATCCCATCCGTCCATACTTGCTTTTGGCAGTTAAATGCGCAACATAGTTCGGCGGAGTAAAGACCACTTCGTAGGAAACCAAGTTTTGATGCTCCAAATAATTCAAAGTAACCTCTTCTTTTACAGTTAAAACGTATCCGTCTCCATCAAGCAAGTTGTTATCAAACGGATATATACACTTGTACTCTTCAATCAATCGTTTCAACTTATCCTTCCCAAGGATGCACATGGCAGTTTTCCCTTCCAGCAATAAGACTACTTGAAATCTTATAACTTTTCGCTAAGCTATCTTATACAGAAAATTACCAAAAATCTGTAAACAACCCTAAAAGTGATAGAACTTGTTTATGGTTCGTAATTTTTTTATATAACCTATAACAAAAACCTCGAAACACAAAAAGATGAGGGTTAGAAAATGAAAAAGAAAATCTATTTAATGCTATTCATGTTAATCCTCGGACTTGCAACACCTTCTATGGTGATACATCCAGTGCAAGCATACATAAATTCATTTCAATGGATAGGAGAAGTTCATTATGATCTTTATTGGGGAACCACTATTACTGTGTTTCCAGAAGGGACTACAGCTACGCTTCAAGTAACCGTGTATAATCCAAGCAGCATCAAGCCCTTAAACGTGTCGGCTGTTATAGTCTGGCTTGATTGGAATCAAAACTTCTCTTCAACAGAATGCAGTAAAGATGATCCATTTGTAATAGAACCACACCAATACCATACTTTCACTGTATCCTTTACGGTTCCTTCAGTTTCCATAGCTTCAAATCTCATAGATCATGCTTTCACCATATATGTCAAGGAAGTAAATGCAACGACAGGACCGAAAGAAGAAATACTTCACGACTACTGGCCGATTTCAGAAGGCTTTAAAGTATATTCGCAAGTTCAATATGAAGCCCAACTGCTTTACGAGGAAATACAATTTCTTACAAGCGGCATTTACCCCTACTTCGAATCAATCGAGGCGCAGATGTTATGGTATAATGCCACTTACAAATTCAACTTCGGAAAACAAAGCTACACGTGTGGGGATTTTAGCAACGCCAAAACGCAGTATGAAGAAGCCCTAGACCTATACTATCAAGCTTTATCAGCTGAGGAAGAATATCAAAAGAAACGGGAAGATTTAGATTACTTGATGGATCAAGCTTATCTTACTCAAGCACAAGCCGAAGCACATTACCTAGATGCGCAAGCAAAATATTACGAAGCACTTGCCAACGCTACTAAAACAGAGGCAGAGGCAGCTATGATTGAAGCAAACGCTGCCAAAACAGAGGCAGAGGCAGCTATGAAACAGGCAGATGCCGAGTTAATCTTGGCAGAAAATGCTAGAATACAGTCCATTGCATGGATATTATTTGGACTAGGATTCCTAGTGTTCGGCATTGCCGCAGTGGTTTGGGCTTACAAAAGAACTTCAAAGATAACATCTTAAACAAGTCTATAATTCGGAATGTTAGCAATCCCCTTTTTATCTCCTTAATGTTAAATTCAAATACTCATTTTTCCTTTAATCAAGACGATAGTTTCGAACATAAATTCACGTTTAGCCAAAACATGCGAAATAATCCCTTTTTCTTTTAACTCCTGAATTGTCTTTTCAAAACTGGATAATGATGACTGAACAAGAAAAATTTTTCCACCTCTTTTTAAATGATTGTGAACATCTGTTATGAACCTTTTAATTATTTTTCTTCCAGTAATCCCGCCTCTCCAAGCATATTCTATCCAATCATCTTTTTTCTCATTTTCAATAGGAAGGTAAGGAGGGTTAAAAAATATTTTTGTGAATTTTTTCTTTTTTCTTAAAGGCTGAAAGAGGTCTCCAATAATAAATTCTATTTTGTCTGAGAGATTATTTAGCTTGGCATTCTTTTTTGCGCATTTAACAGCGTAAGGATTTATGTCGATAGCAACTACTTCTTTAGCCTTTTTTGCACTTAGAAGGGCGATTATTCCGCAGCCAGTTCCAACATCTAAAACAACATCGTTCTTTTCTACATTAAGATTTTCGGCTAGTAAATAGGTGTCTTCTGCTGGATGATAAACATTTTCGTCCACGTAGAGAATTAGGTCTTTATAGAAGATTTTTTTGGGATAGCTCATTTGCTAAAGCACCAAAGTCTTCTGGAGCAAGCTCTCTAACCCTTCTATCTTTGAAGGGGAGGGAGTCAGCTATTTTTAATGCCTCTTTTTTACTCTTTACCTTTTTTATTAAAAATTTGACTAAAGCGTTTCTAACCTTCTTATTTTTCTGAGTGAAAAGCGTATTAACTATATCTTTAAACATTTTTTGGTTCTTTAGTTTAAACGGTGGAGTTTTTCTGGGTTTTATTCTAACTATTACTGAATCGACTTCGGGAGGTGGATAAAATGCTTCTTTTGGTACTAAATCCAAAATTTCGACTTCTGCATGATAGTAGACTGAAACCGTTAAACGGCTGTAATTTTCGCTTCCCACTGGAGCGTTTAGTCTTTCCGCAAATTCCTCTTGAAAGGTTAAAACTGCACTTTCAAAATTTTTGTTGAGCAGCCAGAAGAGCAAAGGGGAAGAAATTGAGTAGGGAGGGGTTGAAGCAACCTTATTAAAGAATGGAATTTGAGTTTTCAGTATGTTGCCTTCAATTATTTCGATGTTGTCGAAACCATGTAATCGTTTTCGTAATACCCTTGTGAGGCGAGGATCAATTTCCACAGCAATTACTTTTTCAGCTTTCCTTGCCAAAAGTTCGGTGAGAAAACCTAATCCAGCTCCAATCTCTAGGACAACATCATCTTCTTCAAGTTCTGCATAATCTACAATTAATTGTAAAACAAACTTGTCTACCATAAAGTTTTGACCGAGCTTTTTACGAGGAAAAATTCTATAACGTTTAAGTAAAAACTTCGTTTGTTGCAATAAAGCTGTCATTTTTAACCAGGACACATTTCAGTTTAAGATTGTCTTGTGAAGAGTCTATATTTGCTTTCTCCCATAAGCTCTTCCAAAACTCTCTTGGCAATCAGCTTTGCTGGATTCGGTATATTTATTCTTTGCTGGAGATCCTCAAAGCTTTTAAACGGAGTCCTTTCTCTTTCATTGATTATTTGCCACATGTATTTTTTTCCAATGCCTGGAATAAGTTCTAATGCATGCATACGAGGTGTTATTGGCTGGGCACTATTAAAGAAGCTAACAAAGAATTTTTCACGATTCAAAATTATCTTTTCAATAACGGCCGGAAGTTCGGATTTGGCGTTTGCCGTAAGCTCGTCATATCCTACCCTCCCAATGATGAAAGTTATTTCTTTTCTATTATCCTTGCCAACATATACGCGGTCATGAGGTCTTAATGTAATCCCTTCCTTTACGGCGGCTTCGAGAAGAGTAAAATATTCTTCTCCTACAAGTTGAACTATCCCTCCTGCTCCCCTTCGCACATTAGGCCGTAGTCCTGGTCTACCATGAGGAAGGAAGTCTAAAACGTAAGCATATTCCTCATATCTTTTCTCCATTTCTCATTCTCCTTCATTAATTTGTTAGAATTTAAAAATAGCTGGCTAAATCATTCCTTTTTTCTAAATTTTTCTAAAAGAGCTAGAATAGATTCTAATTTTGAAGTTTCAACGATTTTTCTTCCGCCAGCCAGAAAAACTCTTAGTTCTTCTATACTTTCGGGCATGCAATTTACAATTTGAACCGCTTCTCCCTCTTCAAGTTTAAATTCATTAACAAGTTTTTTAATTAATTTTTTGGCGTTTTTAGCATCTATTTTCGAGAATTTGGTTGCATAATCTAAAGTTCTACGTTGAAATTGATCCAAGTTTTCTTCTCCAATTTTTTCCATAATCTCCTTAACTTCTGGAACTGACAAAACTTTTTCCTTTATTACTCTAGACATTTTAACCACCGATGTGAGGAACTAAGTGTTCTGGTCTAACGGTTATTTCTTTCACTTTTCCCCCTTGTGACACTTGGACAATGTAGGCTCTTCCACGTTTCTCTTTTATAACACCGACTTTTCCGTGGTATCTTCTATGCGGCATTCCTTTGTGAACACTTGGTTCTATCTTGATTATGACTTTTTCTCCGGGGGCATATTCATGAAGAAGTTTACTTAGGCTAAGTTTTCCCTTTTCTCGTGGACTTTTCTTCAGTACTGAACGTGTTCTGTGTCTGTATCCATGTGACTTTCTCATTTTATTCCCTCACATAACAACATCTAATACATCTAGGGATATGGGGGTTGCTCTGGTTTTAAGCAGTTCTGAAACGTTTGGTTTTGTTCTTCCCATATCACCTGTAATCAACTCTTTAATATATAACCCGCCTTGACATCTTATTTGCATTTCTATTATTTTCGGTGTCAACTTTTTTACTTTTGTCTCATATATGTATTTTTCCCGCGTTAAGTCGGCTCTACGATGTAAAACGCGTATGGGAGTCTGTTGGCTAATCTTACAACCAGTTAAAATCCTTTCAAGTTTTTCCAACTCCCCATCTGAAACTTCGTTTTCAAGTTCGACCAAAACACGATAAACTTTCTGCGTTCCCTCGCCTTTTTTAATTCTTTCAACATCCTCTCTTAATGCAAAATTTAAGTTTAAAACTTCAACTTTTCCACTTCCAAAATCATTTATGCGAGATTCAAGTTCCTTCAAATCTATAAAACGTTTTTTAGGCTTTTTAACCTCAATAACGAAGGGTCTGCCGAGTCCAAGCATTCTAGCGTCAACGTCTTCCCTTCCAGCGGCATGAAAAGCTGTAGTTTTTCCCTCTGTCATTTCAAGAACGGGTGTGGATATTATTTCTGCGACTGATTCCGGATACATCTTTCCAGTCCAGTTGCATCTTTCACAACCCTTCCCTTGACATTTTGTGCATATCCATTTTGACTGCGGAATGTTACGTACTAATTTTCGGTATCTTCCGGAAATAAACAATGGATTAACTTGAACTTTCACTCTTTCTGTAAAGGGGTTTACAAGCACAACAATATGCGGATTTTTTAAATCAGCTTCTTTACCAGTTAACTTAGCTATCTTCTTGCCTATTTCCCGACTAAAATGATTTTTCAAGCTTTCTCCATAGGTTACTTCAAATTCAGACTTAAACTCATCTTCACGTTCCATAATCTCCTTAGGAAGAGTAATTCCAACAAGAAATGTCTCATATTCCCATCCTTTCATCTTTTCAACTGCTTTTTTTGCCAAATTTTCAATTTCTTCGAACTTATTTTCACAGAGATAACATTTAAACGGTTTTTCTCCATCTGGTTTTACATCAAGCTTTTCCAGCAGAACTTTTGCTGTTTGGAAGTTTCCATTCAAAACAAGTTTTTTAAGTAAGGATATTGCCCTTTTATTGCCGTTTAAAGCTTTTTCGTGAGCTTGCATTGCCAAGACGAGTTTTATAGAATATCCCCTCGTTTTATTTTCCATGCCGTATCCAAGAAGAGCAAATTGTCTACCTAGGCAATCGTCGCACAAAGCGTATTTTTTAAGCATACGCTCCGCATTTTTTAATATTTCCATAAAATCACGTTTAGGCGAATTACATTTCAAAAGGCATCTTCTTTCCGAAAAGAGCCGGAAGCTTCTTTCTTCTCAAAGTCTTTAACATTCGCTTCATCATAGAATACTGCTTAATAAGCTCCTTAACATCCTTCTCCGAAGTTCCTGACCCCCTTGCAATACGTCTTATTCTGGAAGCATTCAAAATTTTGGGATTTTCCTTCTCTTTCGGAGTCATCGATTGAATTATCACACGCCATTTTTCCAATCGATCTTCAGCAACTTCTAACATTTCATCTGGAATGTCGTATGAAAAGCCCGGAATCATTCTTAGAAGTTTTTTGAATGGGCCCATGCTTCGCATTGCCTCGAATTGTTCATACATGTCGGTTAGGGTGAACTTGCCGGTTAAGAACGCCTTAACCTTTTTTTCTGGAATTTTTACTTCGGCTTCACGTACTTTTTCAATTAGGGTTTCGAGGTCTCCCATTCCAAGTAGGCGGCCTACAAAACGGGATGGAATAAAGGGTTCTAAATCTTCAATTTTTTCACCTGTTCCTATGAATTTTATTGGAGCGCCTATAGCCGCAACAGCAGATAAGGCTCCTCCACCTCGTGCAGAACCGTCAAGCTTTGTCACCAGAACCGAGCCTATTGGAGTGGCTTCATGGAAAGCTTTGGCTTGTACGGCTGCTTGCTGACCAATTGTGCCATCAAGTACAAGCATTACCTCGTCTGGTTTAATTGCCTTTTGAAGTTTTTTCATTTCTTCTATTAAGCCCTTTTCTTCCTTATGGCGTCCAGCAGTGTCAATTATCACTACGTCAAAATCTTTAAATTGTTCTAAACCTTTTAGGGCGATTTTAACCGGATTTTTTTCAGACGGATTACCATATAATGGTATGTTAATTTTTTGGGCTAATTGTTTAAGTTGGTCGAATGCTCCGGGGCGGTAGGTGTCAGCACAAATTAAGGCTGTTTTTATTCCTCTTTTCTGTAAATATCTTGCGAGTTTGGCCGCAGCTGTAGTTTTTCCTGAACCTTGAATTCCAACAAGCATTATCGTTTTCCTTTTGCCTGGTCTTATTTTTAAGGGAACTGTTTTTTCGCCTAGAAATCGGGTGAGTTCTTCGTAGACTACTTTGATTACGTGTTCTTTTCTTGATATTCCCGGCGGAACTTTTTCTTTGAGGGCTCTTTCCTCTATTCTTTTGGATATTTCCAACACGAGTTTCACGTTTACGTCTGCTTGTAGAAGGGCTCTCTGGATATCTCTAATAAGTTCCTTAACTGTTGCCTCGTCTACAATTGGGGCTCGGAAAACTTTCCGTAAAGCTTCGTGAATTGATGCTCCAAGCTTTTCGAGTACCATTGTTCTCCAATTGATAAAGCATAATCATCTTTAAATAGCATTCGTAAACTTGTTAGTTTTCCACATAATTTTTAAGAAACCTAATCAAACCTAGATTTTGGAGATGCCAAAGCTTGGCTGAAATCATCAAGATTGTTGAGAAAAAACCAGTTCCATTTGGAGCTTTAATGATTAATGGATTACCAGATGTTGGTTTAGTGGGCTTAATTGCAACTTCTCATATAATTTCTGAGCTTGACCTAAATGAAATAGCTTACATGGATTCTGACCTACTTCCTCCAATAGTAGTTTTGCATGAAGGGCTTCCCCACGCACCTTTACGAATTTTTGGGAACAGCAATTTGCTTGCAACCATTTCCGAAACAGCGATACCAGCAAATGGAATCTACGCGGTAATAAGACATTTGGTGAGATGGGGACAAGCTAAAAATGTTAAACTGATGATTTCAATAGGAGGTTTGCCGGTTCCAAACCGTCAAGATATTTCTGAACCAAAGGTTTATGGAATAGGCACAACACCTGAGCTTATAAAAATGCTGAAGGATAAAGAAGTGGAAATAGTTCGTGAAGGCTTTATGGTAGGCCCACAAGCTTTGATTTTACGTTATTGCATGGAAATCAACGTTCCTGGAATCGCACTGCTTGCGCAGTCCTTCTTTAACTATCCCGATCCAGAAGCAGCCGCTGTAGTTGTTAGGGAACTCTCTAAGATTACAGATATTAAGGTTGATGTTTCCAAACTTTTGGAGAAAGGTGAAGAAATACGTTTGAAGGCTAGGGATATAATGAAGCGTACTCAGATGGAGATGGCTAAGATGAAGAAGACTCAGGAGTATGATTTGCCATTATATGTGTAGGAGGCGAATGAAATGGAGGAAAGACGTAGAAAACGCTCCTTTTTTGATATAATAAGCGAATACTTTAGAGAACTTGAAGATTGGGCTGAAAGCTTGACAGAATCATTGATGGAAAGACCATGCTGGAACGAACGCGAATGCATAATAGAACCCTTATGCAATGTTTTTGTAGGCCCCACGGAAGTGATAGTTACAGCCGACCTTCCCTATGCAGAGGCAAACACCATTAAAGTTGAGCCGATTAATGAAGAAACGTTGGAAATTACAGCTAAATTGAGGAGAACTCTACGTTTTGATGATTTTGGAATAACTCATAGGAAAGGCGAATTCTCCGCTTTTAAATGTCAGCTGAGGGTACCGGTTCCAGTTGACATGGAAAACATGGAAATACGATTTAAAAGAGGAATATTAGAGATTCACCTGCCCAGAAAGCGTGGTTATAGGATAACTGTTGAATAGTGCCTCAGCGCTGGGTTTAATGATAGTCCTCACAGATCAGACGGCTCTTCTCGCATCATCGGCAAAATATCATAGGAAAATAAGAGATATAAGCGTTATATTAGAAAACTTGGAATCCACATTTTAGTTCATTATGGCTAAAGATATTCGAGAGTTGTGAAGTAAGTCCTAAAGTTGTGAATATAACTGTTGTTTAAACCTGCTATTCCCACTTTGTAGGCTCCAAATTTCTTCAGAAAACTTATAATTTCATTTTTAAGTGTCAAATTTTTCCTTCTCCAACTGTGTTATGAACGGGTTTATCGCTAATTTTAAATGAGTAAAACTTCAACATAAAAGCTAACATTGTTGAGTGAAAGGTGATAGAAGCTTGGCTGGAGAGAGAGCAATTCACTTTGCCATGTTTATCCTTCTTTTAGTAGGTTTATGCGGTATTAGCTTGTGGGCATGTTACAAATACATTGAGGAAGGAGAAATTCTGAAAATGGCATCTACAGCCTTCATTTGGGGAGTAATACTCACCACTTTATACCTCGGTTTTAAGAAGCTTGGCTGGAGATGGTGGAGCTAAACAGAGCGTTCGCAACAAACTAGCTAAGTGCCGCTGCAACTATTAAAGGGAAAGCTATAGTTACATCCGAAATAACCGTAACCATTTTCCCTCCAGGCTTAACTTTCCCCCAACTAATTGCTTCTTCCAGTGGAGCACCGCTTAAACCTCCTGGTTCGGGTCTATCCATTGTGATTTGCACGGCGCAGTCAACGCCTTCCTTGAAAGTGTTCGCGAATAAAGCGAAATGTTTTGGCCATCCTCCACCAAGAATTATCATACCAACCTTTTTCGCCTCATAAACTATGTCTAAAATTTTCTTGATGTCTAGGAGAGGATTTAATGTTAATGTTTTATCTTGGCTGAACATCCAGAGCTGAAAACCGGCGATGGAGTCTGGTAACCCTGGACAGAAAACCGAGACATCGTTTTTTGCGGCGTTTGCTAAAATTGAGTCTGGATCATTAAGTCTTTTCCCTATTTCGTATAGGAGTTCATGCGGGGCTATTCTTCTTCTTTTTTCTTCCGGAATTTCCATGAGCACGTTGTTAAGCCATTTCTCAAGTTTTCTGAAGGCTTCCATTTCAACGTAAATGTCGGCTATTCTGCCTAGTTCCGCTTCTTTCAATTTAGCATCTTCGATTTTTGCTGATCCAATAAAATGTTTGAAGTTCAAGGCTTCAACCATATCGTGAACCATGTTGGCGCCTGTGCTAACCAGAACGTGAACATGTTTTTCTGCAATTAATTTTGAAATTATTTTTCTTAGTCCGCCGGGCACGAGGGCTCCAGCTAACGTGAGGAAGACTGTATAGTTTTTATCGTTAAACATTTCCTCTACTATTTTCGCTGCTTTTCCCAGTCTTCCAGCGCCTAGAACCCCGCATTCTTCCATTTGCAAAACAAGTTGTTTTACTGAAATTCCAGGCCACAATTCCATTTGTTTTACAGCTTTCAACTTTTCACACTCTACAGTTCCAATTTATCGGTCTAACTTAAATGAATTTGCAGAAAAGTTTGCAAAATAGGCTACTTTTTCCTCACTATTTTGGTTCTTCCAAGTATCCGCCAATATTCTACTTCCATTCCTGACTCAAGTTTTGCGGCAAGGTCTGGGTCGTCAGGAGGAGATGTCTCAAAAACTTCGTAAGTTTCCAAGTCCATTAATTGGATGGATGAAGGAGTAACCGCCAGAACTTGACCGCTTCGCTTTTCTATTATAGGAACTTCTATTTTGGCGTCAACTGGTTTAACAAATGACCTTTTCTGATTATCAAAAATTCCTATAGCCACTATACGCGCTTTTGCTGCACCATGCTTTCCAGGTTTAGATTTTGTTATTTCAACTATTCTGCATGGTTCATCCTCAACTATGATATATCCGCCTACGCGAAGGGTTCCAACATCTACTGGTTTGCTCATTGTCACATTCGCCTCAGGGTTGATAACAAGCAATTTTAAAAAGGCATATATAAATTAAAATGTTGCGATAATTATCAGCATCCGAGTTTTTTAGTAATTATCTTTTTTAGATGGTTTGTGTTCGTTGCAATAAAATCGGGATTTGCCTTGCTGATTTTTTCATAGGTGTGAAAGCCCCAAGTTACGCCGATTGCTATAGCGCCCATTTTCTTGGCTGCTTTAATTCCATCTTCCATATCATCAATTACAATGCAATTTTTCGGTGAGTACCCAAGTTTTTTCGCGGCTAATAGGAAAGGCTTAGGTGATGGTTTTTGTTTGTCAACATCTTCTCTTGCAATTATAACCTTGAAAAACCTGTCAATTTTGAACATGTCAAAATAAACTTGAAGTTGCAGTTTTGACGTGGAACTTACAATTCCCATTTCATAGCTGTTTTCATTCAAATACCTTAAAATGTCTAAAATGCCATTGTGCAGCCTAAATTTATGCTTATCTGTCAATAAACGCTGATTCCAGGTATTTACAAGAAAATTGATTTCTTTTTCCGATTTAATTCCTAAACGGCTTAAGTGTAGTTGATAATCGGATGAGAAAAATTCACTAAATTCTTTACTTGTGAAAGTTTGTTTCCCAAGAATTTTTAAAACATCATTATACACGCTGTATGCAAATTCTTTACTATCAACTATTGTTCCGTCAACATCCCATAAGAAGCAAAGTTTCTTTTTTAAATGAGAACAGGACAACATTAAGTCCTCCGATTGAAACATCATAACTTCACTTGTTACATGTTCCAAATCTAAATTCCTTTTGATTTTAAGCAGTTTAAAAACATGACGTATAAAATGTATCCTTTAATTCAACGATCAAACTGTTATCATTAAAGCTTTAGGTAGTTATTTATGTTAAAAACTTACTATTCTAGGTCTAGGCTGAAGTTTAGCTCTTGCGAGGCATAACAATTGAATAGAGCAAAAATAATAAAAGATGAGATATTCGAGGAAAATAGACGTTTTTTCGCCATTTTTATAGAGACACGAAACGCTTGTTTAGCTTTGTTAAGTGAAGCTGAAGACAACTTAGGTACGTTGGTTGTAGCCATTCCGCCAAAAAAAGGGTTGATTGGTCCATTTGCTTCTTCAACACTTCTTGGAACCAGACATAGCACCCTCGCCAAAATTTTAGCCGAAAAAATAGCGTCAAAGAAGGGAAAGATAGCCCTCGTTTCTATTCATCTGAAAACCTTGCAGGAGACTGAGGCTGGTCCAATTCTTGTGAGGCTTGTTGAGAAAGTTATGGAAAAGCATGAAAATTTAACGGAAAGAGAGGCTGAGGGGGCACCAGCATGAGCCTAAGAGAATTCCTTGAAGAAATGGAAGCTGAAAGAGAAGTTTTAAAAATTGAGAAAAAACTTTCTCCAAAATACCAAATTCCAGCAGTTATGAAAGCTCTTGATAACGGACCAATCTTAATATTTGAAAAAGTGAAGAATTTTGAGAACAAAGTAGTTGCAAACGTTTGCGCGACCAGAAAAAGATTATTTAAAGCATTAAAGACCAGTCCAGAACATGTTTATGAAAAGCTGGTTGGGGCTTGGAAAAATCCACGGAGACCAAAAATTGTGAAAAAGGGTGCTGTGCTGGAAGTATCCACTGAAAAAGTGAACCTCCACAGATTTCCAATTCTAACACATTTTGAAAAGGATGCTGGTCCTTACATTACTTCGGCGGTTATTTATGCCAAAAGTCCAGATGGTAGTGTAGAAAATGTCTCGGTTCATAGACTTCTTCTTCTTGATAAAAACCGATTAGCAATTAGGCTTGTTCCTAGGCATCTTTACAAGCTTTGGGATATAGCAAGAAAAAGCGAAAGAGATTTGGAAGTTGCGATTTCTATCGGTGTTCATCCAGCTGTTATAATTGCGGCAACCTCACCGCTTCCATTTGGAACAAACGAGTTTCATGTTGCAAATACATTGTTAAATGGTGAACTGGAACTTGTGAAATGCCCACATGTTGACGCCGTAGCGCCTGCAGAGGCGGAAATAGTCTTAGAAGGAAAAATTTCATCTGTGGAAATGGTTTCTGAAGGCCCCTTAGTGGATATTACGGGTACTTATGATATCCAAAGAAATCAGCCTGTTGTTGAGGTTGTTGGCATAATACATAGGGAAGATTACATTTATCAAGCTATTCTTCCGTCTGGTAATGAACATAGGCTTTTGATGGGATTCCCAAGAGAAGCAAAAATTTGGCAGTCTGTTTCTAATGTTGTTCCTAGGGTTAAGGCTGTAAACCTCACTGGAGGAGGCTGCGGATGGCTTCATGCATTAATTTCCATCGAAAAACAAACAGACGGAGACGCAAAAAACGCTCTTTTAGCTGCTTTTTCAGCTCATCCAAGCCTAAAACATGCAGTGGTTGTGGATACTGATATAAACGTTTATGATTTGGAAGAGGTTGAGTGGGCTTTAGCAACACGTTTTCAAGCAGACGAAGATTTACTTATAATTCCAAACGCAAGAGGTTCTTCCCTTGACCCGTCAGCTGACCAAGAAACGTGTCTAACAACCAAAATGGGCATGGATGCAACCAGACCGTTAAATAAGCCAAGAGAAAAATTTGAAAAGGCGAAAATACCGTTAGACGAAAAAACAAAAAAAGTACTTGAGATTTTAAAGAAACAACCTTAATCCCTATTTTGCTGGAATAAGCAACACTAAGTGCAGCACTAGAAAGTATGAGAGACCCAAAAAGATTGTGCTTGTTGAGGAAATGTTGAGCAGAGGAGGTGAGAATCCAGAAGAGCTGATGAAACTGGCACACAGCCAAAGAAG
>JAOZNA010000012.1 GCA_029934005.1 Candidatus Bathyarchaeota archaeon | reverse complement strand
CGCTAAATACTCAGATAACACACTACACTATTAAGATTTCACGTTTACACTAAAATTACAACATTAAACTTTAAGAATCTATTCATGCAAACTCAATTTCCTTATTATGGGATCTTCTGCTTCCTCAGGCTTTATCTCCTCAACCTTCAAAATTTTTATATGAGCCCTTCTAACACGATGTTTGCTTCCGAATTCCATGTAAATTTTCTCTATGGCATGCTCTGGTTTTAAAGCCCTAATTTCCTTCTCAAACTCCGTTTTAAAGTTCGGTTTCGTAATCTTGCCGAATACCCTAAATATTTTCACTTCACTCATCTTCCTTCACCACATCTAAGGCATTTCCAATTATGAACATTTCGGGACCAGTTGTAAGTTCTCCAGCCACTGCAGCATGACTATTTACAATTAGTCCCGTCGCAATATAAGGAATTCCACAGTTTACTGTTCCTACGTCAACTGGAACTTTTAATACTTCTTCGAGGAGTTTGCGTTCTTCTTCTTTAATCATTGGGTGCGCCAACACCCCTTTATTAGTGGCTACTGCAAGAGAGCCTACATAAGGTAAACCAGCTATTTCGCCCTTAACAACCTCAACTCCAAGAGTATCTGAAATAAACTTCACTTCTTCTGCTTTAAGCCTCGGATCTACAACAGCGCCTTTATCGTTGGCTAAAACCATGTTTCCATAAGCGGTTCTCTTAGTTTCCATCACGGTTATGTTTATGTCTTCGCCTAATTCCTTTATTTCACGAATTTCCTCCTCTCTAACAAAATGTGGGAGCAATATGCCATTAGAGTTCGCACATGCCAAGGCACCTATCAAAACGGAGTTTCCAATGTTAGTTTTTATGAGCGGAACCTTCAGCCATTTCTGAATTTTACTTGCCTTTGTTCTTGGTGTTTGCCTCGGAACGATAGCCACCTTATCGTTTGCAAGCATATAAACGCCTATGCTTGCTGTTCCAAAGAGACTGATTAGGTAAATTCCCAAATATCAGTCTCCTTCTGCCAAGTAAACTGTAACGTTACCGTCAACATCCTTAACGGCTCTAACACGAACTTTTCTCGGAGGTTTTTCTATCCCCCTTCTCCAAATCCACTCATTAACCTCATTGCTGATAATTACTTCGCCTCCTTCTTCCTCCTCTTCCTCTTCTAGCTCTTCCTTCAAACCTACCTTCATATGACGCTGAATAAAACTTCTAATAATCCTAATTGCCCGTGGCGCCCTATGCTTGCGAGGAGTTCGCCAAGCATCACGAAGCGGAATCGTATAAAGCCTTTCCTCCACAATCTCGGCTTCTTCTATTTCTTCTCTCCGAGCCGGAACTTCTCTTTCGAGTTCCTCTTCAACTTCTTCAACAGCTTCCTCAGCCTCTTCAGCTTTCCCAACCTCTTCAACTTCACCCTCAGCTTCCTCGACGGAAACTTCTTCTTCTAGCTTTTCTGGTGCTTTCTCCTTTTCTTCCTCTTCCTTTTCTATTTCAATTATATCTTCAGTTTGCTCTTGCTTCTTCTCCTTTTCCATGTTTTCACCTAAGCCTTAATTTTTGTTCTTCTCCAATGCCTCCTTTTCGGATTAGTCCTCACCTTTCCAGTTGTTTTCGCTATAACCCATGCTGGAACAGCTTGACTCTGCTTTCCAGCCTTTATCAACCTTCTCTTCTTAGCAGTTGGTTTGTTCCTCGCCAGCACTATATCCTCCTAATCCTTATATTTCTCCTTTCTGGCTGCAAATGCTTCAAAATAAGTTTAAGTTGCTCATCAGTCACGGGAATTTTCAATCTACCCGCTTGAGCAAGCTGTATGAGTTGCATTTCAATTTGGGATGCAAACTCAGGCTTAACCATCTTAATGTTAGTTAGTCTTTGTCTGGCTTCTGAAGTAAGTATTCTTCTTAAAATTGCTTGTTTCTGCATTTCAACCTGTCTTTGCATTTCAATTCTCCGTTGTTCCTCAGCTAACTTCTGCTGTAACTCTAAAAGCTTTCTTCTACGAAGAGCTTCAAGTTCCCTATCCTCTGCCAACAGCTACTCCCAACCTAATACTTCCTTAATTCAGGGATTTCCTTCTCCAACTCCTTTTTAATCTCAGTAGCCAATTTATCAAGTAAACTTCGACCCTTGTTTGTAACTACACGTCCTTTACCCTTAACTGTTTCGACAAGGCCAGCTGCTTCTAACTGCTGTAAAGCCTTACGAATTATTGCACCGCTGCCCTTACAAGCATGTTCGGGTCGAACACCAAAATCCTTTCTTCCACCATATTCTGCACGTAGATGCTCCACCCCAATTGGGCCTTTCAAGTAAATTTTACGTAGAAGTGAAGCGCAACGGGTATACCACCATTCCGGATTTTCCGGAGGCCTCTCCTTATGAACCCCCGTCTTTACGAATAATGCCCAAGCTGGAGGCTCCACTTCCGTTACGTACTCTTTTAGATATTTAGCTAATCGTTCAATTAGAATAGTTGAGGGAACATCGTATACTGTTGGCAATCTTTCCTTCTCCTAATTTCCTTCAGAGGTAACGAATTCTAATTTATAAAGATATACCTAAAAAATCAGAATTAACCTCCGCTTATAAGAGTTGTTAAAATACGTCATCGTCATTCCCAAAAGGGTTTGTGTGGTCAAAACATAGTTAATGTTGATAGAAAATTCCGTATTCTTAATAAAGTTTCCCGACAAAATACACTAACAAACAATTAGTAGGAGATTATGCTATGACTTTGGAAATAAAAGGGATAGACGAAGCAACCATTACGAAAACAATAATAGAGAAGGCTGCTGAAGATTGGGTGAAGCTTTCTGAAACAGATGTTGTTGTGGTTGGGGCTGGGCCAGCAGGCTTAACTACGGCCTACTACTTAGCCAAGGCTGGATTAAAAACCGTGGTTTTCGAGAGGAAACTTTCTTTCGGCGGTGGAATAGGCGGAGGAGGAATGCTCTTCCATAAAGTTGTTGTCCAACCGCCAGCCGACCAAATAGTAAAGGAAATAGGCTGTCCAGTTGAAAAGGTTGAAGAAAACCTTTTTGCAGTAGACGCAGCTGTTTTAATAGCGAAATTGGCAAATAGCGCTGTTGATGCTGGCGCCAAAATAATCTTGGGAGTAACTGTAGATGACGTTATCTTCCGAAACGGTGATTCACCCAGAATCGTGGGAGTAGTCATTCAATGGACATCCGTTATTATGGCTGGAATACATGTTGACCCGTTAGCGATTAAAGCCAAAGCTGTGGTTGACTGCACTGGACATGATGCCGAGGTGCTTTCAATTGTTTCAAGGAAAATTCCAGAATTAAACTTGTTCGTTCAAGGAGAGAAATCGATGTGGGCTTCTGAAGCCGAAAAGTTGACTGTTGAGAAAACCGGAGAGGTTTGTCCCGGACTTTATGCTGCGGGCATGGCTGTGGCTGCTTTACACCAAACTCCGAGAATGGGGCCAATTTTCGGGGGAATGCTACTTAGCGGGAAAAAAGTTGCGCAGATAATAATTCAAAAACTTAGATAGGTAAGTGGAAATCGATTATGACTCTTGACAAATGTTAAGGGCATGTATTTTTCAGAGAATGTAGATTTTTGGAAGGGTAAAGCTGTTCTCTTTTAATACCTATAACACACACCTATAGTTAGCTAGTTTGTTCTCTCTAATGTTTCCATGTGTTCTTCGTATTTCTTTGCGGCAATTTTTCTTCCTTTTTCAGTCAATGTGTAAATGTGGCGGTTTGGTGCTCCTTTAGTTGGTTGAATCGCTTTTCTTTCTATATAACGTAACTTCATCAAATCCTGTAGGTGATGATAAACATTCCTTATGTCTGTTGGTTTTGAGTAGCTTTTAAAAACTTGTTTCAGTAACTGCCATATTGCATATCCATACGGTTGTCTACTTTTTTTCTCTAGGTGGTAAATTATTGCAAGCATTCTGAGTTTTGTTTTTCCAATTGAACCTTGTTTTCGCGGCATTTTTCTTTTTGCGTTTTGTTCCGAAAAGTTTATTTATTACCTATAGGTAATAAATTTTTCGCTAAACATCCAAACCCCATAAACATGTTGTGAATTGGCCAGTAGGCATAACTCCCTCGTTGGAGGGAGTAAAATGCATAAACATGCAGTTTTACTACTCATCGTAAGCTTGTTGAGTTCACTATGTGTTGGGTTAGTCGGCCCTATATACCCTATTTACGTCCTTAAGCGTTTCTCTGCAACAATAATTGACACCGGAATCTTGTACGCGATTTTCTGCGTTGTTGCAGCGGCCTTCAAAGCACCAGCTGGCAGACTGGTTGACGTCCATGGAAAAACCAGGGTTTTCTTGATCGGTGTTGTAATAGGTGTTGTTTGCACCATCGGCTATGTTGTAGCAACCAGTGTCTTTCAGCTTTATTTAATCGAGTTTCTAAGCGGTCTTTCTTACGCTCTTCAAAGACCAGCATTACTTGCCTTAATGGCTGACTTAAGCACGAGGAAAAATCGAGGTTTTTTCATGGGCTTGTTCGATTCAACCTATGACATAGCAGAGGCAGTTGCAGCAGTGCTCTCCGTCTTCATCGTAAGTCAATACGGATTCGAAGCCCTATTCTTCATGTGTTCCGGATGCCAAGCTGCTTCTGGACTCCTAGTTTTGAAATCTGGAGGTAGAAAGTTTAGGAGGTTGAAGGCATGAGTGAACAAATGATTAGAACCCATTTGGAGAATTATGACTGTACGCTTTTAATTGACTTGAAATTTGAAAAGAAACTGGATAAAATCTTTGAGGCAGTTAAAGATGCCATAAAGACCGTGGGATATTCAGCTGATGAAATTTATATTTTAAGGAAGAGGGGATTCTCAAAAGCCGCTAGAAGATATGCTAAATTCAATTTTTCCTCACCGACGGTTGTTGCTACAACGGAAATTCGAAAGAAGAATGGCACTATTGAGACGTCTACTTTTGTAAATGCGAGCAACAGCTTTGTTAGAAGAAATCTGGACGCGGTGCTAGCCCATGAATTCGCCCATATAAAACATCATATAAGCGGACATGTTTTTCCCAATCTTCGTTTCAAGAAGAGATGCCCAAAAGAAGCAAAACAGTTCGCACATATCTTCTTAATGGTTATCGAGGAAATTCTAGCCGATTCAATTTTACCAGCAAGTAAAAGGAACAAAAAGAATAAGGCGATTCTTAAAGCATTAAAGAAGGAAAATCGGTTGCCACATCCGCTGTTTCTGCTACAGCTCAAAACCACAACAAAGCTATCACCAGAAGAAAAAGAAGAATTAGAAGAATTAATACAGAAATCCATCCAAGCATTGAGAACTCCATCACCAATTCCATTTTACACCATTGAACAACTTTACCAGAGAATATTTGAACAAAAAGAGTTAAAACCGACAGATTTGCAAATAATTGAAGATATGATTAATCTTTTGATAGATAAACTCTATGGAATCAAAAACGCATGTAAATTCATCATCAACCAGTAATCTTCAACTTGAGGATGCAATTACCTAATCTTTAAAAACAAAACCATCTAACTTCATTTGGGTTAAAAGTGAAGTTCAAACAATTAATGGAGAATTCTGCAAAAAATAAAAAGTCAAACATAGTTTTAGCCCTAGACTTTCCCTATGGAAATAGAAATGAACTTTTAATTAAAGCCATAAAAATATTGGATGAAACCCATGAATTCCTATGCGCCGTAAAAATAAACCGTCAACTTGCACTACCACTAGGCTTGTTTAACGGTTTAAAGAAAATTTTGCGCTTGGCAAAGGATTACGGTTTACCAGCAATAATGGACTGCAAAATAAACGATGTTGGACACACAAATGAAACAATCGCAAAATATTACTTTGAGGTTGGGTTTGACGCTGTAACTGCAAACCCCTTTGTTGGATGGAAAGAAGGACTAAAACCAGTCTTTGAAATAGCACACAAAAACAGTAAGGGCGTAATTTTGCTAGTTTATATGAGCCATAAAGGTGCAAATGAAGGATACGGTCAAATGGTGAAAGCTCCAGAAGCCGAAGGTTTGGTTTCTCAATATCAAATTTTCGCAAGGAAAGCCGTAGAATGGAACGCTGACGGCGCCGTAGTAGGTGCCACCTACTCGAAAAAAATTGCTGAAATAAAAAAGATAGTTAAAGATAAAGTTCCAATTTATTCGCCTGGAATAGGTATTCAGGGAGGAAAAATCGAAGAAGCAGTAAAAGCTGGCGCTAACTTCCTAATAGTTGGGAGAACTATAACCTTAGCTAAAAACCCCGCAAAAACTGCAAAGGAAGTTCGAGACACTGTAAATTCGATTTTAGGTGATACATTATAAAAAAGGCGATATTTCCAAAGTAAAAATTGTTATGACAAATTTATTACCAGAGTTCATAAGAGTTTAACAGTGGTGATGTGGTGTTAGAAGCAAAATTTGAGGAACTATGGCGACTTTTTAATGAGAAAGTTTCTGAAAAGCATCCCGTTTTTCAAGCTGCAAAAATTGCTGAAGAAACTGGTGAGGCAATTGGTCTTGTTTTTAAGCTTGTTGGTTTCAGAAGGGAAAAGTATGAATTAGAAGCAGTAAGAGAGAAATTGAGCAGCGAGCTTTCAGATATTGTCATTACGGCGTTTATTTGCGCTAGAGTTTGTGGAATAAACCTATGGAAGGCTGTTGATAAGAAGTTGGATGCGGAAATAAGGAGATGGCGAGAATATAATAAGCCGTCACTTTAGCTTATTCCTCTTTTCTTCCCCAAAGCTCCTTTTTAAGAAGGTCTCGAACCGCAGAACGAATAGCTGCGCTTCTACTTGGGTATATATTCGCCCTTACAAGTTCGTCTAATCCTTCAAGGAGGGCTTCCGGAAGCAACACGGTTACGAGTTTCAATTCATCAACCTCCGCTCATATATTATGAGCATGTTATGAGGATATAAATTGTTCACTTCATTACAATCTGCTGAATCTTTCTATGTCTTGGAAGGTTTTACGAAAGGATTCATAAATGTCTTCTAGGAAAATTCCAGATTCACGAATTTTCTTTTGCATTAGACCAGCTGAAAGTAGTGTTAAACCAAGTATTTCGGTGATAGGCGTGGGTTCTGGAAAGGCTATTAATGCCATGCCAATTTTCATAAGCTTAGGTTTCTTACCGCCCTTCCAAAGTTTTTTAACTTCCTTCAGCTCTCCTGAAAAATCTTTCAAGGCATTCAACGTTTCAGCGTAGCTTTCGCTTAACTCTTGAACCAATTGAGCTCTGAATTTTAACTCGTCAACACTTGACGGCTTCTGCACTCTTCCACCAACACTCTATTACTCAAACTTCTAACAAAAATTTTAATGTTCAAAATCATGAAAAACTGAGTTAGATTCACTTGAAGTTTGAGTTTAGAATTTAAATTTTTAAATGAAAAACTGTTTATGATTGAGAGCTATTTACCGTGTTCTGGTTAACAACTCGTAGAGTGAATTTAAACATGCAGGTTTATGGAAATGTTTCTGTGTTTATATATGAATCTGTGCAGAAACGATTTAAAATCAAAATATATCAAAAAAGGTGCTAAACCTTCAACTACGTTGAAACGGTATAGGCTCTGCGTAACGTCTTTAAGTAATGTATTACCAATTTCGTTTAGTGAAAAATATGGTTCGTGTGAGAGTTCAGAGAATAGAATCCATCCGCGATCCAGAAGGAAACTTTGGCAAGAAGATTGAACTTGTAGAAGAACGTTCATTACCAAAATTTCCAATTAGACCTCCATCAGAAGAAGCGAAAATTATACAAGATGTTATACAAGTTTTGGAACAACAGCTTCCATTCATGAAAGCCCAATCGAGATTTTCAATTCCAAAAATGATACTTTTCTTAACAGAAGAAGAGTATGAAAAGCTTGGAATAAACTTTGAAGTTAACCAGATTTACGAGGTTAAACTTGAAGACCAAAGCATAAAATTCATGAAAGCCCAATAATTCCAGCAACTTCCTTCCTAATTGACTTCAAGTTCGAAAATTTTGGATGAAACGACAAGACAAAAAGCATGTTCCGAAGCTTAACATAAACATCTTTTTCACGTTTTTTCATCCCATAATCAAAATAAACTGGAATTAGTTCGCCTTCGGAATTTTCGTAATAAACGTAAATGCTCTTTAAATTGAAACTTGAAACAAGCTCAACCTTCATGCCAAGTTTTCGAGCAAGCCTCACAGCAGCAGTTTTGACGGTGTTAACATCTAAGTTTCCGCTAGCAGGGGCGTATATGAGAAACTTTCCATTTATTTGCACCGACATTTTAGGTCAAAACGTTTTTTATTCAGTAGGTTTTTAAAGAAAACGATGCAACGACGCTTTTCGTACTCGGAGAGAGTTAACCGAAAGTATTCGATACATACCTACGGAGAGACTATTCCCGGAACCTTAGGAAATGGAACGGCATCCCAAACATGTTTAAGCCCGCATATCCATCTTGTTAATCGTTCAACACCTATGCCGAACCCAGCTGAAGGTGGAATTCCATCCTTAAGCATTTCAAGATACCAACCATAATCGGCTGGGTTTTCACCAGTTAATCTCATACGCTCAACCACAGCCTTAAAGGTATGTTCCCTTTCTCCACCCGAAATAGCTTCTCCATAACCTTCCGGATAGTACATGTCAAAGTCACGTAAAATCCCTGGTCTTTCTGGGTCTTCTCTATCGTAGAAACCTCTGGCTGAAAGGGGATAATCAATTATGAAGAATGGCTGCTCAAACATGGATGAAAGAAACCTTTCAGCATCCCAAGGAATTTCCTCGCCGTATTTAATTTTGAAACCTTCGGCTTTTAACATTTCTACAGCCTCTTGATAAGTTAATTTCTTAAACGGAACCTTTGGAATCTCCAGTTTTCTTTCCAAAAATTGCAATTCGTTCCGTCTGTTTTTGAGGATACGTTTACATGTGTAAGCTAATAGTCGTTCCGCTATACTCATTGCATCATAATAGTTTGCATGGGCATTTTCAACATCAAGCTGTCTGAATTCAGCTAAGTGACGACCAGTAGCTATAGTTTCCAACGGTTCTATGCGGATATTCGGAGAAAGAGCGAAAACTTTCTTCAGACTGGCAGCAGCCATCTGCTTATACAATATCATACTGCTCATTATTTTGAAACGTGCTCCATAATAGTTTATAGTTACTTGTTGCGCTCCTCTGATTCCAGGATCGGTAACAGGGCCTATAATCGGTGCCAGTATTTCAATAAAACCTTCACTACGTAGGAAATCCCGTAAAGCTGAAAGAATTTCGTCTTGGATTAGGAGAACGCTTTTCATCCATGGTTGTTGTAAAGTCTTATAGCGTTTCAGCAAGTAAAATCTCTGTCTTACGTCGATTTTCGTAAACACCTTTCATGGCTACACCAACTTTGTAATATGGAATGAATAAATATAAATTTTTTATTAAAATTTTCGCAAAATGTTCAGCAAAAATAATTTATAAAGGAAAATTTTATAAAAATATTGTATGAGCCATAAATTAGATGAAAAAGATATTCAGATATTAAAGCTTTTGCAGAAAAATTCCAAGATGACCATTAGAGAAATCTCTAAACTTGTTAAAGCTGCACCGACAACAGTTTTTGCTAAAATCAAAAGGATGGAGAAAAACGGAATAGTAAAGGAGTACAGAGCAATCCTAGACTCGACAAAGCTTGGAAAAGGCACAACAGCATTCGTCCTCGCATCCATCACATACAGAATGGAAGGACAAAAACTGTCACAAAGAGAAATAGCCAAGAAAATCGCAAAATTCCCAGAAGTGCAAGAAGTTCACATCATTGCAGGCGACTGGGACCTACTTATTAAAGTTAAAGCTGAAAGCGCCGAAGCAATTGGAAACTTTGTCATCGACAAACTTCGACTTGTGGATGGAATAGAAAAAACATTAACATGTGTTGTGTTTACTACAGAAAAGGAAACAACGGAAATTTCGCTGTAAAGATGAGGTGAGGGTTCATGCCAAAAGCAAGGGCCCACGTTTACATTAGTGGAAGAGTACAAGGAGTCTTCTTTAGATATGAAACTCGCTACCATGCGCAAAAAGTAGGAGTTAAAGGATGGGTTCGAAACCTTCCAGACGGTAGAGTAGAAGCCGTATTCGAAGGAGAAAAAGAGGACATAGAATACCTAATCGAATTTTGTAAGCGTGGGCCTCCCGGAGCCAGAGTAGACCATGTTGAAGTACGTTGGGAACCATACAGAGGCGAATTTAAGGACTTTAAGATACGTTACTAAACTTATTTAAAGCCTAAAATAATCCTAATACAGCCCTAAGGAGAGGAGAAATACCTTGCCTAAAATAGTTATAACAAACGACGACGGCATATACTCACCGGGAATTTTAGCGTTAAAGAAGGTTCTTGAAAAACTTGGAGAAACATTAGTTATAGCACCAAAGAAAGAAACAAGCGGAATTGGAAAGGCAATAAGTTCAAGGCTTATCAAAATAGAGAATGTTACATTAGCAGACGGAACGAAAGCCTATGCAATCGAAGGAACACCAGCCGACGCTTTTCTCTTAGCAATCTACAAGTTCCTTAAACAAAAGCCAGACTTGCTGGTTACTGGAATAAATATCGGACCAAATCTTGGAATAGATGATTTTTTCACCTCTGGAACTTTAGGAGCAGCAATAGAAGCAGCCATTCACGGAACACCAGCCATAGCCGTTTCCTATTGTCTAGAAAAATTCTTTGAAGGTCAAAATAAGGCATCGTTAGTTGACATGAAAAAACTAGAATCAACAGCGGAAATCGCTGGAAAAATTTCCAAGTATATCTTAGAAAATGGTATGCCGTCAGATGTCGATATTATTTCAGTGAACGTTCCTGAAAAACCGAAGGAATGGACAGTTGAGGTAACAAGATTGTCAAATAAGGGCTACAAAGACCTTTATTCTAAGCGGGAGGACGGCTATATAATTAATAGCTGGGTTTTAGACGATTACCCCGACGATGTTTTAGGAACGGATCTTTATGCTGTCAAGGTTTTGAAGAGAATTTCGATAACTCCGATTAAGTTGAATTTCAAATTTAATGTCGACGGATTAAGAGAGCTTCTGGAAATTCTGAACGCAAAATCCTAACTATTTTGATTCTTCACGTGGAATTCGAAAATGTGATTCCTTTCCAGCGCTAATATATTCTCCACCAGCTCCTCGAACAATTGAAGCTACTTTAGCGAAGTTTTCATGCCCCAAATATTGTCTGGGCTTGATCACAATGTAGTTCTGTTCCTCTTCAAATGTTAGAAGGTCTTCGAGTTCTTTAGGAAACATCATACGTATGTCATCTATACGTTTAATTTCGCCTCGCGGAGGACTTTCCGCAGATGGAGATGGAACAGCGGGTGCCGGAGGAGTCGGAGATAGTGTTGGTGTTGGAACTCCTACTTTCTGTTTGAGAACCTTCACTATTTCATCCAAATCGCGTTTTATCCAGTCAAGAACCACGACAAGGTCATTTATTCTTTGAATTAAAACTTGAAGTGCTTGTTCATCTTCTCCCAAATTGGATGTATCCTCCAAAGATTATTATCGCAAAACATACTCTTTTATTTTGTCATACTTACAACCATTCTATTGCGTATGAGGATAAACCATTGATAGAGATAGATGGAAGTAAAAAGAGTGGAAGCGGAACCATACTTAGGCTTTCAGTAGCCCTAGCTGGAATACTAAGGGAACCATTACATATTCATCATATACGTGAAAAACGTCCAAATCCAGGCTTAAGACCTCAACATCTTGAAGCAGTATTAACAGCGGCTAAACTTTGCAATGCAGATGTTGAAGGCACAATGGTTGGTTCAAGAGAGCTATGGTTTAATCCTAGAAAAATTATTGGAGGTGAAATTCAAGCAGAAATAGGAACTGCTGGAAGCATACCAATGCTTATTATGACGGTTTTGCCACTATGCATTTTCGCTGAAAAACCAGTGAAGCTTAATATAAAAAAAGGTGGAACGGATGTTAGGAACTCTCCCACCATTAACTATTTGCAGTATGTAATGTTGCGAGTTCTTTCACGTATGGGAGTGAAAGCGTATCTAACAGTTCATAAGTACGGTTACTATCCGAAGGGAATGGGAGAAGTTACTCTAAATGTGGAGCCTTGCCCAGAACTTAAACCCATAAGGCTTGAAGAGTTTGGCAAAATAACCAAGCTTGGAGGAATATCCGTTTGTACTTTTCTAGCTGACCGAAAAGTTGCGGAAAGACAAGCGAAAGCAGCAAACAACTATCTGCGTGTAAAAGGGTTCGAAGCAAATATTCGAATTGTAAACGACCGCTCGAACCCTCTGCAGAAGGGAAGTTCAATTGTTTTGTGGGCTGAAACAGACAAAAACGTATTGTTGGGAAGCGACGCAATAGGAGAAATCAGAAAAACAAGTGAAAGTGTAGGTCAAGAGGCAGCAGAAAAATTGTTTAGGGAAATTGAAGCCCAAGCAACCGTTGACATCCACATGGCTGACATATTAGTGCCCTACGTTGCATTGGCAAAGGGCGAATCCGTCTACTTAATACGCGAAATTTCAGACCACTTGGAAACCAACATATGGCTTGCTGAAACAATATTAGGTGCAGAATTCGAAGTAAAAAAGAAAGGAAAACTCTACCAAATTGAGAAAAAGCACCCGTGAGTGCATACAAATGGTCTTTAAAGCCAAGGTCCGCGGCATATACTCAACAGCCATCACAAAACTGCTACTAGAAAACGACTTCGAAATAATAGAACCCTCAATTCCAATACAACAAAGATTCAACCTACAACCAAAGCAGGGAGTTATCGACCTAAAAATAAAAGATAGATTTGACAGACAAGGAATACACGTCATCGGAACACCAGAAGCAACAGAAAAGTTCCTTCAAATAATCCGATTGAACCTTTTTGATGTTATTACGAGAAAGTGGCTGCCAACCCTAGACGGAATATACAAAGGAATAGTGATAGATAAGCGAGGGGAAAATTTTCTTGTTGACATCGGCGTTGCAACCGGACTGCTTCCAGAAAGAGAAGCAAGAAATCTTAAGGAAAATGAGGAAGTACTTGTTCAAGTTGAAAGAAGGAGAATAGGCGCAAAATATCCAATTTTGACTTCAAAAATAAAAATTCTGGGAGCACACGCTATATTAATACCTGTTCCAAAGGTTGGAGTAAGCCTAAAAATTAGAGATTTGAAAAAACGTTTTGAACTGTATGAATTAGGAAGAAAAGTTGCTCCAGAAAATTGGGGAGTAATCTGGCGAAGTTCCGCAGCTAATAAGTCATTTGAAACGCTTAAAAAGGAAATAACTTGCTTACGTGAAAAAGCAGAGGAAGTTAAAAGAAAGGCTGTCAACGCGGAAGCTCCATCCCTTGTGCTAGAGGGCCTCTATTGTTTAGATGTAGAATTTCCAGCAGTTTCCAAAGCGAAACTCGATGAAATAAGGAAAAAAGTCACTCCAACATTGAAGGGACATCACATGTTTAAAGCTTATGGAGGAAATGTTTCTTCACTTCTTGAAATGGCTGAGAAACTCATAGAAAAGGGAGAAGAACAAGAAAAGGTGGAAAGTCTCTTTAAACAACAAATAAGTTCAGAACTTCCATTGGAAGGTTCAAAAATAAGCATCGAACATGTGAAACTCAGCGGGAAAATCTTCAGTTTAGGAACAGCAGTAATAGAAAAAATTGATGATGAAAAAATAACTTTTAGGAGAGTTTTCCAAAAACCTGGAATTTATGACGGACTCGGCATTAGGAAAGACCCCGGTGACAATGCTTTGTCAAATGTGAAAATTTTTGACTGGAAAATCGAGACAAGCTATTTTTCGGCTAATGGTAACTATAAAGGAACTTATGTAAACATTAACACCCCGGTTGAACTTTACCCTGATAAAATTCGTTATGTAGATTTAGAAGTTGACGTTTGCATCTTACCTGATGAGAGTGTAAGGATTTTGGATGAGGATAAGCTTTGGAAATTTGTTAACGATGGTTTTATAAGTAGGAGATTGGCTGAATTTGCGCTAAATCAGGCGAAAAATGTAGCAGAAGAAAGGTCTGTGAAATAGTAAAGAATATAAGACTGTAATAATGCTCAGAGAAATTGGGATAAATAATGGGCATATGGAAACTTCGATTTTCAATAATAGGAACCTTAGCTTTAATAATAGGTCTGTCTACGCTTGCATTATTTGTAATACTTAACCTCCTTGGAGTATTTAACATAACAACTCTACTTGTTTTGGTAATGCTGTTTAATATTGGTCAATGGCTTATAGCCCCCTACATTATAGATGCAATCTATGGAGTGAAGGAAATTTCCAGAGATGAAAACCCAAAGCTTTATGATATGGTTGAACGTCTAAGTCAAGCAAGCGGAATTAAAACACCAAAAGTTATGATTGCCAACATACCAATTCCAAATGCCTTTGCCTATGGTTCTCCACTTACTGGTCCACGCGTGGCAGTCACAACTGGCTTGTTAAAAACTCTTGAAGATGAAGAAATTGAAGCAGTAATTGGGCATGAACTTGGACATTTAAAGCATAGAGACGTTCAAATAATGATGTTCGTTTCAATTCTGCCAGCAATATTCTACTTTATTGGATATTCACTGTTTTGGTCTTCACTTTGGAGTCGGGGAAGAGAGGAAAGAGGAGCAGAAACAGCTGCACTCATTGGAATAGCGTGTATTGCATTATACTGGATACTACAATTATTCTCATTATACCTAAGCCGACTGCGGGAATATTATGCAGATAGACACAGCGCCACAATAGTTGATGATGGAGCGAGGAAACTTGAAGAAGGCTTGGCTAAAATAGTTCATGCAAGCCACAGAGTAAAGAAAGCTGTACCCAAAGTTTCAAATCTAAACGCGTTTAAAGCCTTGTTTATATCAGACCCAGACCGAGCTGAAACCGACGCAATCACCCTGTCACGAATAGGCGCGAGTTCAGACCGAAAACTTGTTCAAGAAATTCTCCGAAGACGGTTAACTCTCACTGACAGATTAATGGAAATATTTTCAACGCACCCAAACATCGTAAAAAGAATAAGAGCATTAGAAGAATTAAGGTCTAAAGCAGCTTAACACACTTTTCAACTTCATCCACAATTCTACCTTGCCTAACAAGCTGAAAGATTTTCTCAATATCCCCACTCAATACCCTATCTTCCTCAACTTTAGGAACAACCTTTCTAACCACGGAATAAGCCACTTTTGTACCCTTCCCAAGTTTTTCTGGTCCTCGTAAATCTACAGCTTGACATGCACAGAGAAACTCAATGGCTACAATATACTGTGAATTCTTAAGTATCTCCATAGCTTTTCTCGCTGCGTTTGGAGCCATGCTAACAAAATCCTCAAAATTGGCTGAAGTGGGGATAGAATCAACGCTTGCAGGATGAGCAAGAACCTTATTTTCAGAAGCCAAAGCAGCCGCCGTGTACTGCGCAAGCATTAAGCCGCTGTTAATTCCCTTTTTCGATTTTTCAGAAATCAAAAAGGCGGGTAATCCACGATTAAGCTTTTCATCAAGAAGCATGGCAATCCTACGCTCCGAAATGTTTCCAAGACAAGATAAAGCTATTCCGAGAAGGTCCATCGCAATTGCAATATGTTCCCCATGAAAATTCCCACCGGAAATGCATAGGGTTTCATCCCCAAAAACAAGCGGATTATCAGTGGCTGAGTTCATTTCAATCTCAACCACCCTTTTTACATAGGCAATGGAATCCCTAACTGCACCAAAAACTTGGGGAATACATCTTAGGCAATATGGGTCTTGCGGATAACCAAGCTTTTGCGTGGCAGTTTTTCCGTCTAAGACAAGTTTGCTTCCCTCAACAAGTAACCTTACGTTTCTGGCACTCAGAAATTGTCCTAAATATGGTTTAGCTCTATGAATTGGCTCCTTAAATGCATCAATTACTCCGTGCAAGGCTTCCAAACTAAGGGCAGCTGCAATTTCAGCATTTTTAACAAGGTTTTCAGCATCATGAACATTTAAAGCTGCTATGGCGGTTGCCATTTGAGTCCCGTTATTTAGAGCAACACCTTCCTTAAACCTTAATTTTAACGGCTTAATACCAGCCTTAGCTAAAGCTTCCTTACCATCCATCACCTTACCTTTATACTCCGCTTTTCCCTCTCCCATAAGAACAAGAACCATATGGGAAAGAGGAGCTAAGTCCCCGCTTGCCCCAACCGAGCCCTTCTCGGGTATGACTGGATGAACCCTTTTATTTAGCATGTCAACAAGTCTCTCTAAAACTTCAATTCTCACTCCAGAATAGCCTTTAGCAAGAGTATTAGCTCTCAGAAGCATCATAGCCCGCACAACATCCAAACCTAACGGTTTCCCAACCCCAGCAGAATGACTTCTAATCAAATTAACCTGAAGCTTTTCAGCATCTTCCCTCGAAATTCTCACATTTCCTAAAGCCCCAAAACCAGTGTTAACACCATAAATCGTCTCATTAAACTCAACAAGCTTCTCAAGAACCTCCCTAGAAAAACCCACCTTCTCAAAAACACTCGGAGGAACCTTCACTTGGGCAAAGTTTCGCGCAACAGCCACAACATCCTCAACCCTTAAACTTTCACCATTAACACACGCTTCCCTCATGATTCTTCACCCTCTAACAGCAGTACATCACGATATTTTATCACCATTCACGAACATACCAAATCTCTACCGGAAATTTAGATTTTTTCTCCTATAGTAATAACCACCGTTTGAATTACCACTGCCGCAAACTTCATTTTCTCAACTTGTTCTTTACTAATTTCATGTACTCTTTTCATCGTATTGAAATACTCTCTCCATTTCTCTTCAGTTCCACCTCCCGCAAAAAAATAAGTGCGCATATTAAGTTTTTCCGCTAGAAATTCAGGAGGCAACATTAAAAGTTGTAATTCGAACTCGTTTCCTTTCTGCTGGTACGGTGGTATAAGCCAAAAAACACGATCAAAACAGCGAACATCCACAACTCGCAGTCCGCTTTTAAAAAACAGATAAGGGACTTTCGAACCTATATTATCGTCTCCCATCCCTAATTTCTTTTTCCCAAGAGCCCTAACCATTTCCCAATACCACATCTTGGCAAGGTCATTTAAGGAAAAACCTAACGCCTCATATGCTGTGTTAAAAAAGGACAAACCTGCGTAGTCTGGTTCAATTGCAACAACTTTTCCACCTAATTTTGTAACCCGCTGCATTTCAGAAATAACTTCCAAAGGCTTTTCCACATGCATAAGAAGAGTTTGGCATATAGAAAGATCCACACTTTCATTATCAATTGGCAATTTATACGCGTCACTTACACAAAAATCAGATATATATTTAGATTCGCTCGCAACGGCAGTGCTTTTCGCTGCCTTAATAAGCTTGGAATCCAAATCGATACCAATAACTTTTCCTTTCGGAACATATTCTGCAAGCTTCCGTCCTAAAAAGCCTAATCCACAGCCTACATCCAAAATTACAGAATCTTGCTTCAAATTTAAAAGCGGAACAAAAACATTTCTCCAATAATCTTCATTCCACAAATAACGCCTCTGCTTATCAAGAAAAATCTCCTTTATCTTCTCGTCACTCCAATAACCCTCAGCAAGCCCCTTCTTCTCTAAAGACTTTGAATCACACATACTAAACCACCCTACTAACACTTAGCTACAAAAACCTAAAAATTAAACTTATCTTAGCTTTAACCAACAGCAATTAGCGGGCCCGCGGGGATTTGAACCCCGGATCTCTGGCTCCGGAGGCCAGCGCCTTAATCCAGACTTGGCCACGGGCCCTCCGAGAAAACTTAATATTACCTCCAAGATAAGTCATTTCATGCTGAAAATTAGTGGGCCGGTAGCTCAGCCTGGTTGGAGCGTCCGGCTGATAACCGGAAGGTCGAGAGTTCAAATCTCTCCCGGCCCACCATACAAGCATGTTGGGTCTGGATGATTTTGGTGTTATAGGATTCAATAAGGCTTATTTATTTTGGTTGATTAATGAAGGGAGAAGGAGGCTGGGGATGTTGGAGCGTAAAGGAATCTCATGGCTGTGGCTTGTTGTTCTTATGTTGGTTTCTGCAATTATTGGTGGAGTTCTCGCTTACATGTTTACAATATCTTATTACGTTTCAATAGAATATAGAATACCAAGGAAGGAACCCACCCTTGTCATTACGGATGTTATTTTTGATATTTATGATCCTAAGAGCTTTATGGTTTGCGTGCTTAATCCTTCATATTCGCCTTCAAATGCCACAGTTACGAGTATTGCCTTAAACGTTAAAGGCGAAAGTGAATTATATGATGTTGTTGGAACAAGTCCGTCGCTAGAGAATGGAACGGTGGTTAGGAAAGGTGAATTCTTGAATATTACTTGTTCAAGCATTAAAATAGGGAACTTAACGGTTCAATGGAACGCCTTTGCAGGTAAAACAGTAATTGTTCACGTTTTTGCTTTAAATGCTTCTGCAGCCAACAAGGAAGTTGTAGTTCCATTCGTTAAACTAGATGTCAAAGAGGCGAATTTCGATCCTGAAATTGGTTTTCAAAACTTCAGCATTACAATAGAGAATCCTTCTATTATAAACCTCACAATAAAGGAAGTATTAGTTACCGGAGTTGGGGAATTTATCATTGACGACGAAAGAATATCACCTAAACTTCCATATACACTTAGTCCTGGAAAAACAGTAACTTTTACTTGTTCTGCTAGCTGGTATGGTGTAGCAAGCACAATAGTTGAAGTTTACACAGATGAAGGGTACATAATTCGTCATCCAATAGAGGAGCTCCCAACACTATTTGCATACATTAAGAATGTAACTTTCAACATAAACATGACAAGTAGATGCCAAGTTGCCATTGAAAATCCACCAGAATCAGTTGGGTATGTGAATGTAACTGAAATAGTTTTTAGTTTTGAAAATGAAAGTAAACGGATATTCAGTTTTGATCCTCGTGAAAGCGGGATTGCCCCAAACTCTAGTCGAATTTTTGTATGCGAACCGTTTGTGTGGAAATATTATAGGAATAAGAATGTTACGGTTATAGCTTGTATGCATCAAGGCTTTAACACAACCTCTTATATAGCAAGGACTCCTCAGCCAGTAATACTCAAAATATTAGAGAAGGAAAAGGCATTCGACTTAGAACAAAGCTCCATTGTTAAACTTAATATTTTAAATCACAACTCATCTATTTACGCGGTTAATATAACGGAAATTTCGCTGTTGGGGCAGCGAATAACAGAAACTTATGGTCCAGTCCAGCCTGGTGAAAATAAAACTTTGCAAATTGGTGTAGATTGGTCTGCTCAAGCTGGAAATAATGTAACTGTAAAGCTAACAGTAGTATTGCTTAATGAGACGGTTAAGACCATGGAGTTTGAATTCCAGTTCTTACTGCCAGCAGTTAAACTCCAAATAGAAGTTTCTCCTTTAACAACTGGAGAAACTATGTATCTAAACATAACAATTACCAATTCTCTAAGTTCAGTTCAACCTGTTACTATATCTAAGATTATTGTTTCAAATAATACGTCGGAAATAACTACTTCTTCTTTCATCCATGAAATTTCTGTAGGAAAAAGCATTTGGGTTTTATTAACGTATGGTAAGTCACCAACGGAGGAAACTAATATAACGATAATGGTTTATACGGTTGAAGGCTTCACTTTCCATTGGAAAGAAACAATAGTGCCTTAGCTAATAGAAGCATGGAATATACTGTCTTAACCTAAATTTTACTCCAAGCTTTTCTGCTAATTTTTCCATTTCTTTTATGTTTAGTTCAGGTAATTGCACCGCGGTTATTTCCACATCCATTAACTGTTTTGCTTTTCTGATAAACTCTAAAACTTGTTCATATGCACTTTCAAACTTTGGTTTACAAATTTGTTTGTAAGTTTCATTGTTGTGGGCGTTTAGGCTGACGCTTACTCTGCTTATTCCAGCCTTGTTAAGTTCGCTTATAACTTCTCGGTTTGGATTAAGCAAGTAGGCTTGCCCATTAGTGTTTAGTCTTATTGGTATCCATGAAAACTTCTTAGCCCAATTTGCAACTTCTAATAAGCAGTCAAGCCTTGCCGTTGGTTCGCCGAAACCGCAAAAAACAAGCTCTTTCCAAATTTTTCTGTTAATGTAATTTTGAAGTTCTCGGATTACTTCTTTAGAGCTTGGTTCGTAGGGAAGTTTTAAAATGAAATTATTTATTCCATTTCTGTACTTCCGTAAACAAAAATAGCAGTTGTTTGGACACTGATTAGTTATGTTTAAGTAAAGCTTGTCGTCTAGCCAATAAACTATGCTTGGTTTCCTTCGCAAGGCATTCAATTCCTCACTTATCAACTCTCAAAGTCTTCTCTTCAAGTTTAACTATTCGGTTTCTGTGATAATACATTTAAAGAATAAATTTCACAATTCTGCTGATTGAAATGTCGCTTAGAGACTACTTGCACGAGAAAGCTGAAGAGTCAAGACATAACGAGTCAATTGGCTATTTCATAATTATCATTGGTTCAATCTTTTTCGTTGGAGGTTCCTTAATAACAGCATCCATCTTTGGAAAGGAAGTAGAATGGATATTCTTCCCATACAAACTTACAGATAACCCCTATAGCCTATTTGGGTTCGCACTTAACCTTATAGGCATAGTATTATTGGCACTTGGAATAAGTCTATGCATTTATTATGCAATAGAAAGAGCTTGGTACATGGAAGAATTAAGAAAGGCACAAGCAGAAGAAGGAGAGAAATTACTTAAAAGAAAGCGCAGAAGGAAAATTAAACTAGAAAAATGAATTTAAATTTATGAATGAAAAAATGATTTGAACTATTACTGAAATTCCCACCATTAGTAGGACTGCCTTGAAAGAAACAGGTAAAAACTCGGTTTCCTCCGTTTTTGATTCTATGGTGTATTCCTTAATTTGCCTTGTAGCCGAATTTATCTGTATGGTGGCAGTCCCATTTTTTAATTCAACTTCAACTACGTAGTTTTCATTTTCAAGGGAAACTTTTCTCGGTTTTAAACCACGTTTATTTCCTAACCATTTGAGAAAATCTAAAGCAATTAAGGTTGCCTGTTCAGCAGTTAATGATTTAGCTGCTTGAGGCTTTTCGGTTTTTGCAATCGACATCAATGATTTCCCATTCAAGCTTTGTGGGATGGAAACTTAAAATGCTGTGTGTAGCTTAACTAACCGACAAAATGTACGGTGACTTTTGAAAGTGAAAGTTCCTCTAACAACTAATGCTCCTTATGTTTTCAATTGACCGATTAACCATAAAGTCAACATCCAAGTTCTGTTCGCATTCGAGCACAACCTTAAGCTTAGCCTTTGTTGAAGGTCTCCTAGGAACTGCCCTGCAACTCATAGCCCTTTCAATCGAAAATTCAAACGTTCCAATTTTCTTAGCCATATGCTCGATTTCCAATTTATCTAAACCTATTAGGGGTCTATAAACTGGATATTCTTTTACGGCTTCATCAAGCACACGTAGATTCTGTAATGTCTGGCTTGCCTGTTCGCCTATTGACTCTCCGGTAACAATACCTTCGGCTCCAGTTTTCTTGGCTATTTTTTCAGCTATCCTATACATCATGCGTTTACATAGAATACAAGTTAGCTTTTCTGGGCATTTCTCTTTAATTTCCAACAAATTTTGACCGTGCGGTACCACCAAAAGCTCCTTTGGAAAACCTATTGCCCATTCAAAAAGCACCTTAGCGGTTTTTACTGCTCTTTTTAGGGTTGTTTCATCTGTGAAAGGTGAGTTATCGAAATATATTGGGATTATTGGGGCTCCTCTTTTCATAACAAGCCAGCAAGCCACAGGAGAATCTATTCCCCCGCTAAGTAAACATACAAGTTTAGGTTGAGAACCTAATGGGAATCCTCCTACGCCACGTATTACATCTGAAAAAACAAATGCTTTGTCATCTCTAACCTCAATTTGAAAACTTATATCTGGCTTTTCTAGGTCGACTTTTAAACCAAGCTCAGGAAAGCTTTCTAAAATTTTTTGTCCAACCCTTCTGCAAACATCCATACTCGTGTATGGATGAACTCCAACCCTTCTACATCTAACAGCAAAAGTTTTCTTTGAACTTAAAACATTAGCAGCAAAAGAAACGGTCTTTTCCACTATATCATCTAGGTTTGAGCTTGTTTCCACCGCGGGGGATAAAGAAGAAATTCCGAAGACCTTTGAAAGCTTTTTGCAGATTTTAATAGCCTCTCCAGTTTTTATATAGATTCTTCCACGAGTATGGATTATCTTGTCATAGTTAAGCGAGTGGTATTCCAACGTTTTCTTAATGTTTTTAACTAACAATCGTTCATAGGATCGTCTTGTCCACTCTCCTTTGATACCAACTTCTCCTCCGAAACGAACTATAACTGTGTCAAAGTCTATGCGTCCCAAACTCAACTTTTCTCTCCATTTATACCATAATCTCTTAATTATTGAAGTTATTTTATGTAATTAAAATTTAGAATATCCAACGAGGGGTTATGCTTGATGCTTAAGGTCGAGCCAAGAAAAGTTGATGACAAAGTTTTCGGCGAAATCTTCTTCGCTAAAATTTTCCCAGTTCAAGAATTACTGAATAAAGGTATTATGAAGAGAACCAAGTATGGACTTACCCTTAAAAAGCAATTCAAACAGAAGATTTTGAAGAAAATGGTTCAACTCGGTTATGATGAGAAAATCATCTCAAATTTTAAGGAAAGAGAATATTTACGGGTAGATATGGAAAGACTTTGGATACCAATAGTTTGTGCCATTTGCGAGCTTTTTGAATGCAAATTTATGGTTAAAAACAATGAGGTTTATGTTCCCGAAAAAGTAGCAGTGAATATTGAAACTTTGGCTTCCGCTGTATACACGTGGTTTCTCCATGTAAGAAGATTGATATGGAAATCTGAAAATGAAAACATTGAATTTTTTGGAGAATATGTATGATTTTGGAGCTATTAATTGTTAATAATTAGTTGAAAAACGTAAAGCTTAGTTTAAGCTACGCGGAAAATTTTTCGGAGATTAATTTGAGAATAGGATTCTTTGTTTGGGAATACCCTCCCCAACTTGTAGGCGGCTTAGGCACATACGCCGATTACATTACACGCGAATTTGTCGCATTAGGACATGATGTTACCGTTTTTACACTTAATCCCGGAAACTTAAAGACTAGGGAAATAATGAGAGGCGTTGAAGTTCATAGACCAATGATTGCCGACGCAAGCAATGTTTTCCCAATGTTCGTAATCGACGACTTGAAAAAGTGGGGAACCAACATTCGTTTCTTCAACAACATATTCATATACAATGTTTTAAGCGCAACAAAATTCCTGAACAGCCTCATAAGGAAAGAAGGCTATCGCTTCGATATTGCATGCGTTCACGACTGGCTAAGCAGCATCGCTGGTTTAATAATAAAGAACGAATCAAAAATTCCAGTGGTTTTCCACGTTCACAGTACGGAGTTTGGAAGAAGTGGAGGATGCGGCTCAGAAGTCGTCTCACATCTAGAATGGGACATGGCTAACGCCGCTGACAGAATAATAACTGTTAGCTACGTTATGAAAGAAGATTTGATAAGGCATGGATGGCCAAGCAGTAAAATTAGTGTTGTTTGGAACGGTGTTGACCCAGAAAAGTATAACCCTAAAAAATACAGCGCCGAAGATGTTCAAAAACTTCGTGAAAAGTACGGTATTAGTCCAGATGAAAAAATGCTTTTGTTTCTTGGAAGATTAACTTGGGTTAAGGGAGTTAGAAACCTCGTCCAAGCAATGCCGATGGTTCTGAAGGAATATCCTAAAACAAAGCTTGTAATACTTGGAAAAGGAGAGCAACAAAGCGACATTTTAGAAGCTGTTTCCAGACTTGGAATAAAGGAAAATGTAGTTTGCCGGTTTGAATTTCTGCCTGAAAATGAAAGAATTCTTCATTACGCCGCTGCTGATATCTGCGTTTTTCCATCCATTTACGAACCATTTGGAATAGTCAGTCTAGAAGCAATGAGCATGGCAAAACCAGTAGTAGTTGGCGCTCACGGAGTTGTAGGATTTAAGGAACAAGTAATTGCTTCTGGACCCGAACAAAATGGGATTCATGTAAACGGTAATGATCCAGCTGATATTGCTTGGGGAATTAAACAGCTATTGTGTGATCCTCATAAAGCTGAAATCATGGGGAAAAATGGAAGGAAGATTGTTCTAAAATATTTTACATGGAGAAAGGC
>JAOZNA010000011.1:6872-24265 GCA_029934005.1 Candidatus Bathyarchaeota archaeon | reverse complement strand
TAAACGATACAAGCGTAATGGACCATTTGTTATCTTTGCAGAATGAGGATGGATCCTTCAATTGGACAAGTTCTGATCCCCCATGGGTTAACAGAGCCCTAATGACGTCGTACGCCATAGTTGCATTATGCCAGAAACAGTATCCAGTTAATGGACTATCTATCTATTTGAGGATTGAAGGGAGCCAGAGTACTATATGGAGAAGAACAGTATTTGTAGCAGCCTCAATTATAATTGATGATAATGGCACACAGCATTACTTTACTGAACCGACGGCTTTAGGTGCTCTAGATAAGGCAGCTGAAATCGGTGGATTCAACTACAAAGTTCAACAAACAGCTTGGGGGCTTTACCTCTACTCTGTGGCGGGTGAGGAAGCTGCAGGGACAAAAGGATGGATGTACCGTATAAACTATGTTATGCCTTGGGTCGGAGCAGACAACTTTGTTTTGAACGTTACATCACCACCTAATCCGCCCCATAAAGAAGTATTATTCTATTATGGAGAATGGACTGATCTGCCCCTACGCATATCGGTCGACAAGACTGAAGTAAACATTGGAGAAAAAATAGTGGTTTTTGTCGAATACTTCAACGATACAGACCAGTTATGGTATCCAGTGGAGAATGCGACGGTTCATTTCAGAACTAGACTCTACAGTACGAATGCAACTGGTTATGCGGTGATCACCGCTTACATAGACCCTCCAGTTTGGGCTGAAAAGGAAGGATTCATTAAAAGTGACATTGTGGAAGTTAAAGTAATTTATCCAAAAGAAGGCCGTGGTGCAAGTGCTGTACTTCGATAATTCATCTTTCTCCCCCATTTTTATCGGATTGAGGAGTTAATCATGAAATGTAAACGTGTTGCGGTTCTAACTGTTATGTCTGCTGTTTGTGTTGGAATACAGTTAACTCCGAGACCACCTAATGTAGAATTCACTTCGTTTATTTGTTTTCTAACTGGATTTTTGTTTGGCGCTTCGTTTGGCAGCTTATTGGGGGCATTAACTATGTTCATTAATGGGTTTCTGTCTCCTTGGGGCTTTGCTGGAATAATTATGCCTTTTCAAATGGTGGGAATGGCTCTAATTGGATTCGCTGGAGGAATATACCGTAAATTACTTGGTGAAGGTTCAAGTGTTTCGAAGGCGTTAAATTTTGAAAGTGCATGTTTGGCTGCTTTCCTTACGTTAGTTTATGACATAATTACAAATGCGGGGTATGCTATACTTTTTAACCTTGAAATTATCATCGTGTTGATTGCTGGAGTTTGGTTTTCAATAATTCATGTTGCTTCAAACACCATACTTTTTGGAGCAGCTTTCTGTCGTTTAGTTAAAATTGTTGGAAGTCTGGCTGGTGAAAATCTATGAAGGAGACAAAAAGAAGTCTTATAATCATGGCTTTAGCTTGGATAACTTCGCTTTTTCTAGTAAGCCTCGTTGGAGCCTACTATTATACGGAATTTCAAAAAGAAAAAAGCGCCAACACTGCGTATGTCAACATGTATAATAATTTGCTAAAAAACTACACTAGTCTTCTTCAGAGTTATACAAAACTGTTAAACGACTACAATTCTTTAGCTCAGAGCTATGAAGCTGAAAGACAGAACTTGACATATTGGCTTCAACAATATGAAAGTTGCATAATGCGAGTTAATATCTGCATAGACTATGGAAACGGCACCATTTTGTGGTATAATCAAACAATAGTTCCCCTAGGTTGCAATTTGCTCCAAGCAACAAGAATGGTGGCATTGGTTAATTCGACTTATTGGCCAGCCTATCGAGCCTCTTTTGTAGACGCTATAAATGGAGTATGGAATAAAGGTGCGTACTATTGGATGTGGTATTACTGGGACAAGGATTCAAAAACTTGGAAATACGGAAATTGTGGCGCAGACTTATATGTTCTATCTGACGGCGAAACAGTGAGATGGCGATATGAAATACCTAACTATCCGTAGTTGTTGAAATCAAATGGAGAAGTTCGATTTAGTCTTCTATCTGACACTAAGCAGGCTGTTAGGCGATTATTTGGTTTTCATAGGCCATCTTAGCGTGTGTATTATGTCGGTTTTTGTTATTATTCCCAAAATTTTTTGTGGATCCTTTTTATCAACTATTAGGATTCTGCCTATCTTATGCTTGTTCATTTTTTCGTAAATTTCCATGGCTGAATCTTCTGGATACGCTGTCACTAATTTTTTGTGGGCTATTTCTTTTATCAAGGTTTTTTTGCGTTTTTCAGTTGGAACTTTAGCTATGTCTTCAAAGGTCACTATTCCGATGAGTTTTCCTTTTTCGTTTACCACGGGATATCCCATATGGTGATGCTTCGTCATTATTGTTAATAGCTCTTCAACTGTTGTTTGAGGTTTTACCGTCATAACCTTTCGTGTCATTACCTGTTCAGCTGTTAAGCTTGAAAGTAAGCTTATTTCGCTTGGAACAAGTTCTAACAGGCGAGCAAAGGCTGGAGGAATAGCTCTCCCCTTTTTTCTTCTTCTCTCAATTTCTTGAATAGCTGCATTCTTCTTGATAAGTCCCATTTCAACAAAATGAGTGAAAACTTCAGCTCTTTCCTCAATATTCTTTACTCGTATAACATTGGCTTTTACTGCACTTTCAAAAAGCCTTTCACCTATCTCCGTTCGAATTATAACGATGGACCAGTCTTTAAGTGGGTGTGCTCCACCAACGGAAATGTCTGCGAGTTCGGATGTGAAGTCTTCGCACATTTTACAAATATCGAGGATATGAGCCTCCACTTCAGGTAAGGAAACACTTACAACTTTACCATTTTTTGTCAAAATCTTATACTCTTTATTCAAGTCTATTCTTTGAATTTCACCAGCTTTCACGTTATATTTTCTTTTTAAGAACTCGGTGAGCTTTGGGAATGAAAAGCTCCATAGGCATATTAAGCCGATTACTATTTTGAGGCTTTCCACGATTTTGTGTTCCCATGCTTCTAGTTTTCGGATAGCCCTAACATGACATGGGGTTCCAACAAATGCTATTTTCGCTTTACCATATTCATGTACTGCTTTTCCAAATGCCTTTGCAACAGATGAAGGGAAATATTTGTAGTCAACGGCCGATAGGAGGTCATCTGGAACAAGGCTTATGGCTGGCTTAACCTTTATTGGAACTTCCTCTTCGCTTTCCGATACAATTGCGCTGTCCACAAATCCCTTTTTAATTGCATGGATTAATAATGCAGTCACCACTCCACCGCTATGGCTGAGTTCCCTTAATTTTGAATCAACAGCTTGAGCGAGAACTATTTTTCTATAATATCCTATACTTTCTCTCCTTTTCGGAGCATCTGTAACAAAGCTTAACGTTTCAAGTAAAAGGGCTTCACTAAATGGGCAAACATCGTAACATATTGGGCAGAACTCTACATATTCCGAGCAGTCATGAACATACTCAAGCTTGTTTTTCTCTACTCTAAGGGCATGAATTGGACATGCAGCCTCACAAGCACCACATAAATTGCAGAATCCTGGATCAATTATCAGTCTTTTCAGATCGTTATAAGCGATTAGATCCCTGGAAGCTTTCACATTTTTCACTTCCTATTAAAATTCTCTTTCATATTCATAAAGCATTTTTTCGCGGCTGTAATTTGCAAGTTCAAATTCGCTTGTCATAGCGATGGCGTTTCTAGGGCAGCTCTCTGCGCATTGACCGCAAAACATGCATCTATCAACGTAATACTTAATCTTCGCTTCTTTTCCTTTTCCAATTATTTCAATGGCTCCAGAAGGGCAAATCTTACTGCAGAGTCCACATCCGATGCATCTTCGCATATCCCAAACTGGGCGTCCTCTAAATCCCTCGGGTGGAGCGACTCTTTCAAATGGATATTTAAGCGTAACAGGACGACTCAAAAGCTGTTTTATTGCCTCTTTTATAATTGCCAATCATTTCACCTTCCTACATTTAATATGATGAGTAGTATTTGTAGAATAGCTAACGGAATTAGGTGTTTCCACATCCCTGAAATCATCTGGTCTATTCGAAATCTTGCAAATAAGGCTCGAAAAAGGGAAAATAGGAACACAACGAAGAAAATTTTGATTAAGAATGTTAAGGCTGGAGGAACGAAGCTTACTGGTTGTGCTCCTCCTAAGTAAAGTGATGTTGTCAAGGCTGAAGCCAGTAGTAATTCTAAATCTCTTCCAAGCTTTAATAAGGCGAGTTTTCTTCCACTGAACTCGGTTCTCCAGCCAGCAACAATTTCTGTTTCAGCTTCTGGAATGTCAAACGGAACAAATTCAAGTTCTGCGAGAAAGCAAATTAAAATGACGCCGAATCCCAATGGTTGAAGAAAAACTGTCCAAATTCCATGGGAAATCTGCCATTTTACAATTCCGCTTAATGAAAGAGTTCCTGCTGCCAAAGCTGGACCTATAAAAGCTAAGGATAAGGGAATCTCGTATCCAAGCATTTGTAAGGCTGAACGTATGCTGCCTATAATACTAAATGAACTTGCAGAACTATAACCAGCTAGAAAAACTGTTATGGTAATAAGCGTCGAAATAAATATCAAAAATATTAAGTCTCCTTCAAAATTAACGAGGGCAGTTTCGCTTAGAATCGGAATTAAAAAGAGGGCTGTTAAAGATAAGGAGAAATATATTATTGGCGAAATGGTGAAAATCGGTTTTTCCACTCCGTCAGGTGTAATATCCTCTTTCGAGAGAAGCTTTAAGAAATCGGCGATTGGCTGCAAAACCCCCGAAGGCCCAGTATATAATGGTCCAAACCTGCTTTGTATTCTAGCTACAACTTTTCTGTCTACCCATTCAGAAATAAAAGCTAAAAGAATGAGAAACGCTGCTCCTGGAAAGATTAACAATTGAAATAGTAGGGTTAGTGTTTCCTGTAGCACTTTTGTATATGCCTCCTAAAAACTTCAAAGTTGAAAACTTTTTTCTCTCCGGTTTTTAGGTCTATAATTGCCACGCGATCCATGCATGCAAAGCATGGGTCGATTCCAGCCAGGACTATTGGTATGTCGGCTACGTGTTGTCCCATTAACATTTTACATAGGGCTGGAATGTTCGCCAATGTAGGGCTCCTAACTTTATAACGTTCTGGTTTGCTTGTTCCATTAGACTTAGCGTAATGAATAAGTTCTCCTCTTGGAGCTTCAACTCTTGAAACGGATTCTCCGGGTGGAACTACTAAGGGGACTCTTACGCGGGTCATGCCGCTTGGCATATGCTCCAATGCGTAACGTATGATTCTTATACTTTCAAGCATTTCCTCGCAACGAACAATTATCCTAGCGAAAACGTCGCATCCATCATTGGTAATTACGTTGAATGGAACTTCATCATAGGCTGCATATGGGTCGTCTTTTCTCACATCGTTTTTCACTCCGCTTGCACGTAGAGTAGGTCCTACAGCGCATAGTTCAACAGCGTCCTTAGGCTTTAAAACTCCAACATTAACAGTTCTTTTTAAAATAGTAGGTTCGTTGCTAATAGTGTTAATATAATGCTTTATTTTTTTCTCTAAAAAGTTGAGTCCACTGTTTATTTTTGGAATCATTTCGTCTGTGATATCTCTTCTTACACCTCCTATGGTGTTCATTGCATAATGAACACGGTTTCCCGAGACGAATTCTAAAATGTCCATTACAGTTTCTCTGTCTCGCCATAAATGCATAAATAACGTGTCAAATCCTATCTCATGGGCGGCTATTCCTACCCATAGGGAATGACTATGAATTCTTTCAAGTTCAGCTATAACTGTACGTATGTATTTTGCTCTAGACGGTACTTCAACATTTAGTAGTTCTTCAATGGCTTGACAATAACATGTTGTATGTGCATCTGAGCATATTCCGCATATGCGTTCAGCCAAGTAAATGTTCTGAATGTAGGTTCTAGCTTCCATTGCTTTTTCTATTCCACGGTGATTGTATCCTATGCGCGGTTTAACGTTCACTATGATATCTCCGTCAATTTCAAAAGTGAAATTTTCGGGTTCCTTAAGCGCTGGATGTTGAGGACCAAACGGAACCTTAACAATTGAACCATAACCCATCTAACTTTCACCTTTACTCTTTTGCGTAATCTTTCTAAGCTCTTCAACCGAGTTTTCCTTTCTAAGTGGGTAAAGCCCTTTAGGCCATTCCTCTGGAAGAACAAGCCTAGAAAGGTCGGGATGCCCCTCAAAAATAACTCCTAAAAGGTCGTGAACTTCCCTTTCATAGAGGGTTGCGCCCGGAATCAAATCAACAATCGAGGTGATTTTTGGGGCTTTTTTAGGTATGGTTAGTCTTAAAGAGATTTCTATGGAACCTTTGTAAGCAAAATGATAAATTAATTCAATTTCTTCCCCCAAGTCCAAACCTGTTATTGTTGACAAATGCTTTACGCCAAGTTCATTGCTTAAGAAAGAAACAACCTCCTTTAATGTTTCACTTTTAATTTTAATAAAAATTCTCCTTGTTCTCGGAACATTCGCTTCTAGAATGGCATTTCCAAGGAAGTTTTTCATTTTTTCAAGTATTTCATCTTCAGAAAGCATTCTATGCACCCTTCTTTTTTATTTTCTGGAGAAGTTTAGCTATTCCGTCTATAATTGCCTCTGGTTTAGGAGGGCATCCAGGAACATATACGTCTACGGGTAGTACTACGTCGATTCCGCTGTGGACATTGTAGCAGTCTTTGAATGGGGCCCCGCTACATGCACACGAACCTATTGCAATCACGTATTTTGGTTCAGGCATTTGTTCATATATGCGCAGAAGTCTTTTTTCGACTTGTAGGGTTACTGGGCCGGTCACAGCCAGTATGTCTGCGTGGCGTGGGCTTCCTTCCAGTAATATTCCGAATCTTTCGACATCAAATTTTGGAGTTAAAGCTGCCACGAGCTCTATGTCACAACCGTTGCATCCACCAGTATTAAAATGAATGAGCCAAGGAGATTTTTTAAATGCCCATTCTATAACTCCCGTTAAACATGCCTCCTTGAAATTAGAAAGGTGAATACTGCCATCAGAACAACCAGCGAGTAGATTGTTGGAAGGTGCCATGGTGCGGAAGATGAGATCGCAATTATAAATGCGAAAACATCGAATATTAAGAAGTAAACGGCGAAAATGAAGAATCTTTCGAGGTTTATCCTAACTTCTTTGATTGGAGGAGGTTTTTCACCACATGCGTAAGGAATGTTTTTTTCACTTTTCTTTTCTTTACTTTTTGCGGAAATTTTTCCTCCAATTAGATATATCAATGAGCCAACTAGGAATGAAAGCGTGAAAACTATAAGCAATAGAAGAAGCGTGTTACCTTCCATTTTATATGCGCCTCTGAATCAGTTCACAAGTTAGAATTACGCGTATAAATGTTTCTCATAAAATACAATCTGAGCAATGATAAATTTGTAAGGTTAAGAGATAAGACTTTTAAGTGACTTCATTTGTGTTGATATAAGTTTATGAAAAGAGGGAGATGACCTCTAACGGTCAATGAAATAGTACAAGTTGCACTGATGATTTTGACGTTGGGGTTTGCAATATTAACCGTGGAACTAAAGGATATTCTTCACTCCATTTTAAGCTTCTGCGGGATGTGCATCACCATTGGAGTAATCTACTGGACTCTAAACGCTCCATACGTAGCAGTGTTCCAATTGCTCGTTTATGCAGGAGCCATAGTAGCCTTATTCATAGCAACAGTCATGCTCACAACAAGAAAAGAGCGTTTAGGGTGAAATAAATGAATAAAATAGAAATTGCTGGGATTATCATAGTTGTGGTTGCAGTTGCAATCATTTTGATATTTATTTTCATTCTGGAAAATAGTTTTCCAGCCTTTACTTTTGCAAAAAACGCTTGGAAACCCGTTGAGATTTCAGAGCAGTTGAGTGCTGAGGCATCCCGTTTTATGTGGAACTATCGTTCTTTAGATTTAATTGCCCAAGTTTTCGTTCTTTTTGGAGCGGCAGTTGGATGCCTAGCAATTCTAAGAGCAGAGAAGGAGGAGAATGAATGATTATGCTTGATTACTACATTGTGTTTTCAATAGTTCTTTTCTTTGTTGGAATTTATTGTCTTGCCACAAAAAGGAACATGATGAGAATTATTTTGGGGATTGAAATTCTCATAAATGCTGCAAATATAAACTTCATTGTTTTTTCAGTCTACAGAACTGAAGGTTTCGTAGATCCGCTTGCCCATTCAATTGTAATAGTTTCGATTGCCTTGGCTGGATGTGTAACTGCTGTTGCATTGGCATTGGTTGTCTATGCCTACAAGCATTATGGCACTTTAGATGTTAGAAAACTTAAGCGATTGAAGGGATGATCATGATTCCATATTCTCCATGGCTTTCATGGATAATTCCCATCATTGGAAGCTTTTTGGTTCCAGTTCTGGCAAAAATAAATAGAAAGCTTCGAGATTGGACGCCTTTTCTGATGGTTGTGGTTTCTTCAATATTTACCTTTTCGATGTTTCCAGACGTTTACAGCGGTTATTCTGGTGATATATCAGTTCAGTGGATTCCCTTTTATAATTTAAAGGCTGGAGTGCTTGTCGATTTCCTAAGCGTGTTTATGGCGGGTTTGGTTTCATTTATAGGAGCGCTTATTCTGCTATACTCGATTGGTTATATGGCTGAAGAGGAAGGTTTAACCCGATACTACTTTTTCATGCTTCTATTCATAGGGGCGATGGTAGGTTTAGTTATGGCTGACAATTTCTTTCAGCTTTACATTTTTTGGGAAATAGTTGGCCTATGTTCCTACGCGCTTATAGGTTTCTGGTACAAAAAACCTGAGGCGGTTAGGGCTGGAATGAAAGCGTTTATAGTAACAAGGGTTGGAGATTTATGCCTTCTAATTGGAATTTTGATGCTTTACTTCAATTCTGGGGAGTTCAACTTTTTAGCGTTAAAGGAACAAGTAGCCCTTGGACTTTTAGGTTCCTCATCGATTTCGACTGTGGTTTTATTTCTTTTCGGAGGGGCGGTGGGAAAATCTGCTCAAGTTCCGCTTTTTGTTTGGCTTCCCGATGCAATGGAAGGACCGACAACTGTTAGTGCTCTTATACATGCAGCTACAATGGTTAAAGCAGGCGTATATTTAATGGCGAGAACAACTATGATATTTTCGTTTTCTGCAAGTTATTTGTTTGTTGTTGCTTTAGTTGGTGCTATTACTGCTTTTATGGCTGCTACTATGGCTTTAGCGACCTTTGACATAAAGAGGGTGCTGGCGTATTCTACCATTAGCCAGCTTGGTTATATGTTTATGGCTTTGGGATTAGGTAGCTCAAGCGGATGGTTGGCAAGCCAGTTTCATCTTATGAGCCATGCCTTCTTTAAAGCCCTACTTTTCCTCTGTGCTGGTGTGATTATTCATATGTTAGGAACCAGAGATATGCGTAAAATGGGAGGGCTTAGGAGATATATGCCAATAACGTTTTCAACCTTTGTCATAGGCTCTTTATCTCTTTCAGCCATTCCACCATTTAACGGGTTTTGGAGCAAGGACATGATTTTAGAATCTGCTTATAGGCAAGGTGGCTTTTTCGGATATATGATATTCTTTATCGGAGTGGTAACCGCGGCAATAACCTTTGCTTATACTATCCGAATGATTGCTTTAGTTTTCTTAGGCAAGGAATCGGAGTTTGCAAAGAAAATGCGTGGAAAGGGGAATGAGGCTCCTAAAGTTATGTTAATTCCACTTATAATATTGGCTTTTTTCTGTCTAGCTTCTGGTTTTCTCCATTCATTTTTCATTCCAGCTTTTTCTCAAGTAATAACTGTTGAAAAAACAAGTGAGTTTATGGGACTAGAGGTTCTGCCTTTAACCTTTTCACTTTTTTCGCTTCTTATCGGAGGCTTACCAGCCTACCTAATCTATGTTAAAAGAAAAGTTCCTCTTCAAAAAATAACTGAGAAAGGATTTATGAACTTTGTTTACAAGGTTTTGGCTAACGAATACTACTTTGACAGTTTTTATAATCTTGTTTTCGTAAAGGGAACAATCATAATCTCAAGTAAAGTTAGAAAAATTCAAACTGGAATTTTAAACATAAACATGCTAGCTTTCCTAGCCGGAATACTATGCCTTATCCTTTTAGTCTTTCATGGGGGAGCTCTATGATGTTCACTTTACCAATAGACATACTCCTCATATTCGCTGCTACAACCCCAATTGTAGGATGGATAGAGTCAAAACTAGGTTTTAAGAAACTTTGCGGAATTTATGCAACAGTTGGCTTAGCTCTTTCTAGCTATGCCCTTTACAACCTTTCTATGCAGGCTTTACAAAATCCAATACTGGCTCCTTCAGATGCAATTCCTTCTCAGTCATGCCTAAGAATTGATGCATTAAGTATTTTTCTAGCTTCAATCTTCATTTTTCTAGGTTTTTTCGTTGCAATTTATTCAATTAAGTACATGGAGAAAGATTCTGAGATTTCTCTTTACTATGCTTTGTTACTGGCTATGATTAGCGGGATGATGGGAGTAGTCTTCGCTGGGGATTTCTTTACGCTTTTTGTTTTTTGGGAACTTATGTGCATAACCTCCTATGTACTCGTAGCTTTCAGAAAAAAGCATTGGGAACCTGTTGAAGCGGGATTAAAATATCTTGTTATGAGTTCAGCTGGAAGCGCCGCAATACTTTTTGGTCTTTCAATTCTTTACGGTCTGACTGGAACTTTAAAGTTTGTTCAACTTTCAAAAACATTCGTTCTCACATCGAATGTTTGGGGCTATGTTAGTTTAGTTTTCATTTTAACAGGTTTCGGAGTTAAAGCAGCTATTTTTCCACTTCATATGTGGCTTCCAGATGCCCATCCAGCTGCCCCTACTTCAATAAGCGCCCTTCTTTCAGGAATAGTCATTAAAACAGGGATTTACGCAATAATTCGAAGTTTGTTTTTGATTTATTTTCCAATAAATTTTTCATGGCAGACCGCTTTGATGGTGATTTCTATAATGACTATGTGTTTTGGGAATTTAGCTGCGCTTTTGCAAGATGATATCAAGAGGCTTTTAGCCTACAGCAGCATAGCTCAAATAGGCTATATCTTCTTCGCTATATCGGTGGCTATAACCCAAACGGATGTGACAATTATAAGTTATAGTTTAACTGCTGCGCTTTTACATGTTATGAACCATGCAGTAATGAAAGGGCTTCTCTTCCTCTGCGCTGGCGCTTTCATTTATAAGGCTGGAACAAGGAGTTTAAGGGAATTGGCTGGAATAGGACATAAAATGCCCATAACAGCAACAATGTTTACGGTTGGAGCTTTAGCTATCTCTGGAATTCCACCTTTAAACGGTTTTGTAAGCGAGTTCATGATAGCCTCTTCTGGTATTAACTCTGGAATGCTGGTGCCAACAGCCATACTTTTAGCAAACTTTCTACTCAGCTTCGCTTATTATCTTCGCTTAATAAAAATAATCGTTTGGTCTGTTCCTTCCAAAAAACTGGAAAAAACTAATGAAGCACCTATTTTAATGCTATTTCCCATACTATTTCTAGCTTTATCATGCATAATTATCGGGCTATATCCAAATCCATTCATTGATATGGCAAATAAAGCGGCATGGTCGCTTTTAAAATATTAGCAAACTGCAGATTAGAAGCACACTAGCATTTTTAAAAAGCTGTCAATAGTCTTTTAATTGAGTTTTTCCATAAACTTGTGAGGTGTCAAAGCATGGAAGATACTACCTTGCGTGTTTCTAAGATTAGGAATGGCACCGTTATAGACCACATTACTAGCGGTCATGCTTTGGATGTTGTTAAAATTCTTGGTGTTAGTGGAAAAAGCGGTGGAATAGTCACTATTGCAATGAATGTTCCGAGTAAAAGGCTTGGGAAAAAGGATATTGTGAAAATTGAGGGTAGGGAGCTTAAAGCCGAAGAGGTTGACCGAATTGCGCTTATTGCTCCAAACGCCACAATAAACATTATTCGTGAATACAAGGTTGTGGAGAAGAACCGAGTTAAACTTCCGAAAGTAATTAGGGATATTGTGAAATGTGCAAATCCAGCTTGCATTTCAAACAGTAATGAACCGGTTGAGCCCATGTTTTACGTTGAAAACGAGGAACCACTATCTCTAAGATGTCATTATTGCGGCAGATTAATGGAAAGAGAAGACGTACTAAAACAGTTTTGAAGTTTAAATGTATTATCGGGACTGAAGTAACAGAATTGCCTTAGCTAGGTCTCCTCCAGTTTCTTCAAGGGCTTTTCTTGCTTCTTCAAGGGACTTTCCCGTTTGGTCAGCAACCAACTGCACATCTTCCTCTGGAATAACAAGCTTTTCCTCACGTTGAACAGCTTTTTCGCTTATTCTTTCGCCAATAACTTGGAAAATTTTCTGTCCGTGCATGTCCAATACTGTGACTTCGGGGTTTTCCACAACTATTTCTTTTGTGCTCGTTTTGAAGATTACTTCTTGGACTTCTGGCATGGGAGTCATGTTAAGTCCCATGCGTTGCATCATCCGCCTAGCTTCACGTGGACTTATCCTACGCCGCAAACTAATCATCCTCACTAATACTATATTCTTCAAGCTTCTTAACTTTGTTTTTCCCAACCCGCACCTTAACGGCGACTCCACGTTTGAAAGCAACCATCTCTTCGCCGTTCAACAAAGCCCTTCCAACAGCCAAAACTTCACCCTTAGAATTTATAATAATAACCTCTTCTTGAGGTCTAATCTCCTTATCAGCATCAACAACATGCTTTGCAAACACGCTTTTCCCTTCAGCCACAAAAGGAGCAGCTTCATCTGAAACCATAACCCAAAAACGTAGAGGTTTTAGATGTTTAACTATTCTTTTCGCCCCTTCAATTGCAAGAGAGAAAAGACCATCATTCGGTCTGAAAGTAGCAAGTCTCTTCCCATTTAAGTAAACATGCCTAATTCTACCAGTTGACTTAGAAAAGGTTACTTCTACATTGTCTGGAAACAATATTTTTCCGACACCTCTACCAAACTGGTAGTCCGCGACACTCCTTATCTTTCGAATAACAAGTTCACGGTCTTTACTCATTTTTTCACCTTTAGGTTCGCGACAACTATAAAGATAGCTTTTTTAATAAAAAGTTTGGAGGCATACTGGTGCGCTGCGAAGTCTGCGGTAAACGAATCTACGGAAAACCACAAAAAGTCGTAATAGAAGGAGCAGTCATGGTTGTATGCGGTAAATGTGCAAAACACGGAGCAATATACCATGAACCACCAAAACCAAAGTTAAAAACGTCCATAAAGAGAAATCTAAGCCGTTCCTCACCAACTGTTAGCACAGCAAAATCAACTCCTAAACTCGAAGAAAACCTAGAACTAGTTGAAGGTTACGGTTTAAAAGTTAGGAAGGCAAGGGAAAAACTCGGCTTAAGTCATGAAGATTTAGGCAGAAAAATAGGTGAAAAAGTTTCCGTTTTGAAAAAAATTGAAACTGAAAAAATGATTCCAGATAACGTTCTAGCCAAAAAACTTGAGCACGCCCTTCAAATCAAACTCCTTGTTGAGGCTAAAGAGCCAAAAATCAAATATGAAGCACTTCAATCACGTCGAGTTAAAACTTTAACCTTAGGAGATGTTGCAAACATAAAAACGCGGAAAGCGGAGGATGCCAAAGAACGAGAGCAATAATAGTTCAAAGACGCTCACAAAACGAACCTTCAACCTTAGATGAATTAGAAAGCCTAGCCGAATCAGCAGGCTATAAAGTAGTTGCAAAAATAGAACAGGTAAAGAGGAGACCAGACCCAAAATTCCAAATTGGAAAAGGAAAAGTCAAGGAACTTGCAAGACTTGTAAAAGAAAAAAACGCCGAAAAAATAATTTTTGATAATCCGTTAAAACCAGTTCAAGCCTACAATATAGCCAAAGAAACCGGAGTTGAAGCCATAGACCGTTTTCAACTAATTCTAGAAATTTTCGTTAGGAGAGCGTCAACAACCGAGGCTAAATTGCAAATAGAACTTGCAAGACTCAGATATGAACTTAGAAGGGCGAAAGAAAAGGTTCGTTTAGCTAAAATGGGAGAGCAGCCAGGATTCATGGGCTTAGGTGCTTATGAGGTTGATGTGTACTATGAAACTATTAAGCGGCAAATACAAACAATTCGAAGGAAACTTCAGAAAATCCGAGAAAAGAGAAAGCTTCATAGGGCAAGGAGACATGAACTTGGTTTTTCCTCGATTTCTTTAGCTGGATACACAAATGCAGGAAAAAGTTCACTTTTTAACGTTTTAACCCGCGAAAGCGTTCCAGTTGACAATGCACTTTTCACAACACTTTCAACGACAACTCGGCTCATAGACGTATTTGGGAGAAAAGTTCTGCTTACAGATACAGTCGGCTTCATCGATAGACTTCCACTAACCCTAATTGAAGCATTCCACTCCACACTCGAAGAAACAATATTTTCAGACCTAATTCTTCTAGTTGTAGACCTAAGCGAACCGTTAGAGGAAATAGAGAGAAAACTCTCCTGCTGTTTAGACACAATCTATAAAATTGGCGCATCATCCATACCGATTGTTACAGCCTTAAACAAAATGGATTTACTTTCAAAAGAAGAAATTCACCGTAAAGTTGAGGCACTTAAAGATTTAGCTCCAAACCCAGTTGTGGTATCCGCTCTTTACGGAATAAACCTCGAAGGCTTAAAACATGAAATACGTAGACAACTTAAAGACTACGTTAAGGTTTCTTTCTCCATACCAATAAGTGAGGAAACCATGTCGTTCATTTCTTGGCTGCATAACCGAACAAACGTATATGCAATAAAATATGAAAACGAGAAAGTTAATGGAATATTTGAGGCAGTTCCATGGTTTGCAGATAAAGTGTGTAGTAAAATCAAAAATCTAGGCGGAATCTTCGACCAATTCTCTAAAGGATAAAAATTGAAGAGGATGGATATGCCAAAAGTTGCTGTTTTAAGATGGGGACATAGAAAAAGAGACGAAAGATTAACTACGCATGTCGCCTTAACTGCACGTGCCTTCGGAGCTGAAGGCGTATACCTATCAGACGTTAAAGACGAAACAGTCAAAAAATCAGTTGAAAAAGTTGTTGAACGTTGGGGTGGAAAATTCTTTTTCGAAATGGGTAAACCCTGGCGTGAAATAGTTAAAGAATGGAAAAACAAGGGAGGAATCGTTGTTCATCTAACAGCCTACGGTGAAAACATTCAAACCAGCGATGTTCTAGCTAGAATAAAATCCACTGGTAAAGACGTTCTGGTAATTGTTGGAAGCCAGAAAGTTCCAGCAGAATTCTTTTCCGAAAAAGTTTCTGATTTTAATGTTGCAATAGGAAATCAACCCCACTCGGAATGTTCAAGCTTAGCTGTTTTTCTTGACAGATTCTTCGAGGGCAAAGAACTTGAAAGAGAATTTGAGAATGCTAAAATAAAAGTAGTGCCCCAGCCAAGGGGCAAAAAAGTGTTAAAACTTAAGAATCTGAATCAAGCTTTATAATATAGAGATTTAAGCAAACTTGCGAAATATATTATTAGAAAAGTTTGCCGAGGAGAAAAATTTGCTATACATCGATGAAGGAGTGTTGCTTAAAATTGCCGAAGCGCTAGGTGATGAAGAAGCCGTCAAAGTAATTGATATTTTGAAAAACTCAAATGAAGTTACAGACGATGAAATCGCCAATAAAACCGGAATAAGATTGAATTCAGTTAGAAAGATACTCTACAAGCTTTATGACCATTCCTTGGTTGCAATGCGTAGAACACGCGACGAAAACACCGGATGGTTCATTTTCCACTGGAAACTCCAACCCGACCAACTTGAAGGTTTTATTATCAGCCAGAAAAAACGGGTTCTTGAAAAGCTTAAAGCTAGACTTGAATACGAGAAAAGCCATGATTTCTACTATTGTTTTACGCCCGGATGCAAAAAAATCCCGTTTGAAGAAGCAGTTGAACTTGTCTTTAGATGTCCAACATGTGGAAAACCATTAATGCACTTTAATAACGACAAGATAATTGAGATTTTGACAGAAAAAGTTGAACAGTTAAGGAAGGAACTCGGTGAGTAAACTTCTAACAGAAAAAGAAGCATTAAATCTGCTTTTTAAAACTGGTTGTTCAAGAAACGTTATTGCACATTGTAAAAAAGTTTCAGAGGTTGCTGTTGAAATAGCTAGAAAACTTCAGAAAAACAATGTTAAGGTCGATTTGGAACTGGTGAAAATAGGTGCATTACTACATGATATTGGAAGGGCGAAAACGCATACAGTTCACCACGCAATTGTAGGGGCAGAAATAGCTAGAAAAGAAGGGTTACCCGAAAGCATTATTAGGATAATTGAACGACACGTCGGCGGAGGAATAACCGCCGAAGAAGCAAAAAAGCTTCATTGGCCCGTAAAAGATTACATTCCTGAAACCATCGAGGAGAAAATTGTTTGTTACGCCGATAAACTTGTTGAGGGAAATAGAAAAGTAAGCGTTGAAGTAACCCTAAAAGAGCTTAGTAGGGAACTTGGCGAGAACCACCCTGCAATAGAACGCGTAAAAAAGCTTCATTACGAGATTTCTTCACTTTTAAGAGAATAGAAATGGTAGTCTTAACTCTCCTTGAGAAAGTTTATGGAAAATATTCCGTAAAAGATTTCGTTTACACCTTTAAATCATTATGTGAAGGTTTAAACGTTAACTTGAGAGTTCTGGGTAGGGCTCCACGTGGATGGATAAAAGTTGAGGTTTCGGGTGAAGACGAGAAAGTTGCGGTTCGATTTCTTGAAAAGGAAGTTGGATTAGCACCCGTTAACCTAGAACATTTGAGGAAGTTTTCTGTGATTCGAGGCAGAGTTTTATCAACAAAATCAAAACTTGAGCTTCCAATTGACATAGGTGTTTACGAGCCAGCTCCCTTAGAAGCTTCAATTCCATTAAAAACCCTTCAAGCTCAACTTGCAGACGGTAAAAAATTAGCTTTGCAAACTATAATGGAGCTTTACTGCCTCTATCCAAACTTTCCATTGGAAGTTAAAATATGTGAAATCAACAAATCAGAAGAATCCATTAAAGTGGAACTAGCCGAATCACAATTAACAATTTTTGAAAAATGGCTTAGAATGTATAATGACCGCTTAGTGATTTTAGGGGCAACCATAGAAGAAGTGAAGCGAATTGTTGCACGTGAAAGGTTGGAAAGGGATATTTACGCAGTGGAGTCTTTAGGTTTGCTTGAACATGCGATAATTTGTAAAATGGGAACTGATGCGAAAGGGTTAATTCCAAAACTAGGTCGGAAGCTTCCAACGGTATTTTTAGCTCCATTTTGTCCCAAAAAAGTTCAGAAAATTATTGAAAGGTTCAATCTTTAATTTTGTTAAGATAATTTTATTCAGAATTAATG
>JAOZNA010000011.1:0-6772 GCA_029934005.1 Candidatus Bathyarchaeota archaeon | reverse complement strand
AGAATTAATGAACTACCCAATTTATCATTTCTTTAATTCCTTTCTCAACCTATTCAAACATAGGGATAGAATAACAATAATTGGTGATATTTTAAAAACAGTTAAAAATAAAAAAGATGGAGCCAAACCAAGCCATATAATGCAAAATGCAAGGCTCAGCTATCCTCAAACTAAGAAGTATCTTAGCTACCTAGTTAGTTGCGGCCTTCTTGTAATAACGGAAAAAAGAACCTATGTAATAACTGAAAAAGGCACTCGCTTCTTACAATTAATCGAAGCATACAAAATACACACTTTAAGGTAAACACTATCCTTCTCCTCTTTTTCCCAACCTATTTCTCCAAAACCAAACAGCACCAAGCCCACACAAACCATGAAGAAAATCAAAACGCTTAATTTAAGTTCCGAGATTGAAAACTTTAGGGGCTGTCGGCTAGCTTGGTCTAGGCTCCGAGACTCGGGCTCTCGGGACGGGAGTTCAAATCTCCCCAGCCCCACCATTCTCTGATAAATGTTTTATTTGCTGGGCTTTTATTGAGAAATTCAAAATCCCACTTTGCTTGAGTACAGAGTAGGAAATGTACATTCGTCTGTATCCTCTTTTTGTTTCCCATACTGCAACAGAAATTCCTATTTCTTTGAAGAATTCGAGAATTTTGTCGAATAATTCTGGTATTGCCGATTGCCCGAATTGTATTGCAACGTTATGGTCTATCCATCCGTCTCCGTCTATTGCTCCTGCAATGTAGGCTGGTGTAAGGTTTTCGGGTGGATGCTTATTTAATGCATAGAAAAGTTGTTTGCTACTAACCTTTATCCGTAGACAATTTTTCTCGGTAATCAAAGTTGGCTTTATTCCAATAGCCTTCAAAACATTGATGCATTTCGTTGCTATTGGTGCGTCATGTTTCTTGCTTAGACTTATCTTGACAATATAGTGTTTTCCGTATTTGTCTTGACTGATGTATTTGGTTCCATCAGCAGAGAAAAGGCCTCGAAACCAATCCCATTCTTCACAAGTTATAGAATCAAAGTTTAGGTGCTTTGTTCGAGTTTTTCTCCGTTTGTAATAGCTTATAGTGGATTTTGGAACGTCTATCCCAAATTTTTCTTTTAGCTTCTTCTGTATTTCTCTATAGGATGCATTTTCCGTCTTTATAAATTCAATAACCTTTTTAAGATGTCTTTTCCGCTTTTTCACCATTTTCTTATTTCTTTTAGAGTTAACCAGTTAATATACTTATGCTTGGCAAGTACATGCTGTGAATATGTCTTAAACTTGCGTTTTCTACTCCACAAATTTTCTACAGTTTAAAACATTTTTACGAGTTCGCTGATACTATTCTGTAATAGTATGAAGACAAACTCATTGAGAGCTTGGCAAGAGAAGCTCAAAAGATTAGTTCAAACCACTAAAATAGATGCAGCAATAGCACTAGCGCTAAAAGTGGCAAAGAGTTATGATCCAAACGAAGTTGCAGAGAAACTGGTCGACCTTGGGATTCTACTTGGAAAAGAGAAGTCATTACATGAGGCGGCTCTATCTTTGTTTGAAGTAGCTTCCAAGATGTCTACCAAAGAAACAACCAAAAAATATGCAGATAACAATGCCAGCGTTGCCCTTACAATAATTGGTATTACCTTAGCCAAAGAGGGTAAACTTAAGGAGGCAGAAAAGCTATTCAAAAAGGCCATAGAGTTGAACCCATGTGCTCTATGCTATACTGTTAGGAAGTTCGAAAAGATTACCGTTGGCTATAACACATCTTAAAAAGCTATAGAACTAGAACCTAATAATTCAGTTTTTCACACACTTTTAGGAATAGCAGAAATGGAAAGCCACCTTTATGATAAAGCCGAAATCGAATTTAAGAAAGCTATTGACTTGGATCCAAACAATCTAGATGCCTATTACAATTATGGGATTCTGCTCAGTAGAATTTCAAGATGGTTTGAAGCTAGAGAACAATTCAAGAAGGTTTTTGATACCGATCCATCATTTAAGCATGTTAAGGAACTATATTCATATTCCATTCTGAAAACACATTCGTTAAAACCAGAAAAACCGATAACTGATGAGTGGATTTGGGCAAGGCGAATATATTTTGAAATAGAAAGACCAAAGGACATCGAAGAGTTAGTTCTTATGGAACAACATAAAAAAGAATGGAAAATCATTTATGATCAATTTTTCTGTGAAATGTGTGGGCGATGCTGTAGAAGGACAAAATGGGCGATTAACTTAGATACGCGATTGCTCTGGGAAGATATAGAAAGATGGAGAGCAGAAAATAGAGAAGATATTTTGCGACATGTTCTTGTGTTTGAGGGCTTAGGAGGAGACTTCTTAGACTTAGAAAATAAGAAATTCTTTTCAAAGTGTCCCTTTCTAAAAAAGGAAGGCAAAAAATATGTTTGTTCAATACACGAAACGAAACCCATCGTCTGCAAAGTTACCCCATTCTATTTTCACAATGAAGAAAGATGTGAGAATTGTAAAGCACCAATAAGCAAAGAGGATCTATACTGCAAAAATTGCGGAATCTTCTTGAAAGTTGATCCTCACATGCTCTTGCTAGGTTGTCCAGGCCTTAAAAAAGCTTTGAAGAAGCTGGGTTTATATAAACCATTTCGCAAATTTAATGTTTTTGAAGCGTTGCACTTATGGAGACACAAAAGACCTTAGACAAATGATTCTCCTTTTAAACTAACCAAATATATTACCAAAATTACCAGTTTCATATTTTTAGTGATAATCTGGAATCCTCCCAAAGTTGGTTCAAATCCGGGCAGCCCCACCACTAACGGTGTTAGAGTCTAATTGTTGCCATCAGAATTCTAATCTTTAATTATAGGGTTAGTGTTAATAAGCGGAAGGCTATTCCTCCGATTAGAAAGGCTAGTCCTATGTCAATAAAAGTTATGAGTAATGCTTTTTTCAAGCCAAATTCACGTATGCAAGCTGCTATTGTTGCGATGCATGGAATGTAAATCATGGTTACAAGCGAAAAGACGATTAATTGTGGATGTGTTAATTGTTGAATTGTCATGCCTTGCTGTTGGAGGCTTTCCTGAAGCAGAATTAACGTGAGTTCTTTACGTAGAATCCCAAATATAAGGGGTATTCCGGCAACGGCTGGTAATCCAAGCCAGTCCTTGAATAATGGACTTAAAGAGTTAACGATGCTCTGCATGGCACCCGTAATTGCTAAGGCTTCTATGGTGAAGCTTCCAGCAATTATTATTGGAAAGGCAACGTAAACAAAGTCTTTGGTTCTGCTCCAAGTTTTAACAAGAATGTTTCTGATGGTAGGCTTCTTGTAGGGTGGCATTTCCATTATTAGTCCAATTGGTTCTCCTGGAAGAGTTTTGAAGGCTATTCTTCCAAGAATGAAAATGAGTATGAGGTTGAAAGCGTATAGGGCTAAAGCTGCATGTAAACCAATGAATCTTCCGACTAATCCTAAGATTACTACTGTGGTGGCTGCGCATGGAATTAAAACAACTATGAAGCCAGCTAAGAAGCGTTCACGTTCAGTTTCCATAATTCTGCAGCCTATGCATGCTGGAACGTTGCATCCATAACCAAGCATTAATGGAATGAAAGCTTTGCCGTGCAAGCCAATTTTATGCATAAGGTTATCCATTAGAAAAGCGGCTCTAGGCAAGTAACCGCTGTCTTCTAGCAAGGCTAACAGAATATAAAATGGCAAGATGTAGGGTAAAGCTATGGTTATTCCAGCAACTATTCCCATTATTATACCATTAGAAATTAAGTTAACAGCTATTTCGGGCAGGAAAGCGCCGAGAAAATCTTCGGTTATTGGTATTATGAAATCGTCAAAGAGGATTTCAAGTATTGATGCCAGAAAGTTTCCTCCGGAAAAAATTATTGTAAATATTGCTGCAAAAACTCCGGCTAGAATTAGATAGCCAAAAACTCTATGGGTGGTTATCTCATCAAGTTTTTCTTCAAAAGTTAGTTTTGGAGGCGAAAACACGATGCTTACTTCTTGGGCTATTCTGTTGGCTATATTGTATCTTTCAGCTGCAATAACAATATGTGAGGGTTCACCGTGAATTCGCTCAATTTCCTTCGCAAGCTTTTCTGCAAACCTAACTACTTCTTCACCGTTTGGGTTAGCTTTAACTTTACCTATTATGTCTAAGTCCATTTCAAGAAGCTTTACTGAAATCCATCTTGGAGGATAAACCTCGCAGAGGCTTGGAACTTTCTCTTTCAAAACTTCTACTAATTTTTCTATTCTTTCTTCGATTTCCTTTCCATACCTAACCTTTAATGGCTTAAGCTTAATTTTACCCTCAAAAACGTCTATAACCGTTGATAAAACATCTTTTACTCCAGTTCCAGCAATAGCAACCGTAGGAATCACAGGAACTCCCAAAATTTCAGATAATTTCTCAACATTTATCCGAATACCCTTTTTAGCTGCAAAATCCACCTGATTTAGGTCTAAAATAAGAGGCGATTCAAGCTCCAAAAGCTGAATTGTAAAATAAAGATTCCTTTCAAGAGTGGAAGCATCCACTACGTTAATTATTACATCTGGTTTCTCAACAGCTATATAATCACGTGAAACAATCTCTTCAAGCGAATAGGTAGAAAGAGAATAGATGCCGGGTAAATCTATCACATGAATTTTATATCCTTCGAAAAATAGAGTTCCCTCTGCCCTCTCAACAGTTTTCCCGGGCCAATTTCCAACAATTTGGTTTAGTCCAGTAAGCTGGTTAAAAATAACGCTTTTCCCAACATTCGCATTTCCAGCCAAAGCAATTCTAATGCGTTTATTACTTTTTCTACTCATCATCATATGCCTTAACTGGTTTAACAAAGATCCTTGAGGCTACTCCATAGCCCAAAGCTAGACATGAACCACGAACAAATATTTGGACGGGTCCTCTTAAAACACCTTTCCTTAGAAGTTTGATTTCTGTTCCGGGAGTTATTCCCATTTCGGCGAGTCTTCTAATCATTCCGCGGCCTCCAAGCATGTAGGCTACTTGGGCGTTTTGTCCTTCACGTAGCTGCGTTAGTGGAAGGGTTTCTTCAACTCGTCCCTTTAAACTTTGGATGTTTGAATAAAAGGTGTTTATTGAGTTGCCGTTCAAGCCATGATGTTTTCTCCAATGAAGCCGCCAGTTTCTAATTTTTCTTCTCTCAAAAAATTTTGTAATTCTTCCGAAAAAAGTTTGGTTATGAACAAGTCTATCGTGGATGTATGTTTCCCTATGCTTTCTAAGATGCTCTTCTCCCTTTTCAGTAAGTTTAAAACCTTTATTTTGTTTTTCCAGCAAGTTCTCTTTTAAGGCGAAAACTAAAATTTCCCTTGTTTCGTTCAAACTTATGTTTAGTTTTTTCGCTATTCCTTCCAAATTTACCGGTTTATCTTCAAGTTGAAAACTTTTTATTAATTCGAGCATGCATGGAACCAATCTGGACATTTTTTCCTCTTTAGACATTCTCTTCCACGTCTCCTACCCATATTGCTGAAGCAGTCTTCCATGGCAATTTAATGTCGGAATTTCCAACACAGACTCTAACGTAGCGATTTGCATAGTTGTTTTCAATTAAGCTAAGTTTTCGACCAGGTTTTATGTTGTAAGTGTCTAAAAGTTCTAGTATTTCGTTTCTTTCGTCTGTTATTCTAATCACTGTTACTAATTTTCTTAGGTTCGAGTGTGGTAGGGGCTTAGCTGGCACTTCTTTGATTTCTCCATTTTTTGTTGGTATTGGATTTCCATGCGGGCACACTTTCGGATTTCCTAGGGCTTCTTCAAGTTTTGAAGTTACTTCTTCGGTTAGGGCATGTTCAAGTTTACATGCTTCTTCATGAACTCTTATCCAGCTCATTTTCAGCATGTCTGTGAGAAAACGTTCTGCTAAACGGTGTTTCCTTAAAATTTTAAGGGCAATTCTTAATCCCTTTTCTGTAAGCTTTACCCCCCTATACGGCTGATGTATAACGTACCCTTTTCTTTCTAAACTCTCAATGGTGTTAGTTACCGAACCTAAGGCAACATCAAGTTTTTCGGCAAGTTCGGAAGTTCTCGCTACCCCTCTCCTTTTTTGAAGTCTATAAATTTCTTCTATGTATTCTTCTGCCTCCTTTGTTAGTTTTTGATGCGATTTCTTCGGCATGTTCATTCACGTTACGAGTGCTCGTAGTTTATATAACTACGTTATAAATAAACTTTTATCAACAACCAACAAACTAACATTCAGAAGGGGAAAAACTGCCTTTCACACCATTCCATATTGGACATGCGATTTTTGTGTTTGCAATCTTTAATTCGCTAGACTTTTTAGCTCTGCTTTTTGGGTCGGTCATAATGGATATTGAACCATTTCTTATACTTGGTTTTCATTTACCTTATCCGTTGCACGGTCCAATTCACTCGGTGATTGGAGCTTTAATGATTACACCATTGGCGTATTTTGCAGTATTGGCTACAAGATTTTTTATTTCGCTTTTCAAATCTTCCACTAAGCCAAAGAAAAGTCCAAAAACGGTTTTAATCAGTATTCTAATTGGTGAATATTCCCATTTAATCCTTGACGCTTTTCTGTATCCAGAAATGAACCTTGCTTGGCCACTGCATGGTGGAAATCCATTGCTAAACATTATCAGCTTAGATTGGACTTATATTATTTGCATTTTATGCTTTTTTGCTGGAATTTTGATTTTGGTTTTAAAGAAATTTTTCCGAAGAAAAGTTTAATTATTAAAGTTTGTATAGCAATTTGTTC
>JAOZNA010000010.1:20138-24597 GCA_029934005.1 Candidatus Bathyarchaeota archaeon | reverse complement strand
GTGCAAGCAATTTTAATTATTGTGGCCGTGGTGATTCTGGCTTCATCTATATCCAAAATTAGATGGCAAAGAGCAGCTAGAGTTTCACCTCAATAACCTTTATTTTTCCGTTTCCTTTAAGTATCTGAATTTATTTTATCAAAAATACTTGGAGGGAATGTGAGCTCGGAAAGGTTGTAGTTGCCGCTGCTTGGCCTTACATATACTATGTTCCTCATTTAGGAACGTTAATTGGGTCTGTTTTGTCTGCTGATGTTGTGGCTAGATATTATCGGTTGAAGGGTGACGAGGTTGTTTTTGTTAGTGGTTCTGATGAGCATGGGACTCCAATAGAGGTTGAGGCCATAAAGAGGAATGTTTCACCAAAGGAACTTACTGATGAAATTCATGAGAAAACTGTTTCTCTTTTTGAGAAATGGGGGCTTTCATTTGACAATTACACAAGGACGGAGAATCCTGTTCATAAAAGTTTTGTTCAAGATGTTTTCTTAAAGATTTTTAAGAATGGATATATTTTTTCCGAGGAAACTGAACTTCCCTATTGTGGTAACTGCAAGCGTTTTCTTCCAGATAGATTTGTTAAGGGAATATGTCCGTATTGTGGCTATGAGGATGCTAGGGGCGACCAGTGTGAATCATGTGGAAGACTTCTAGATCCTACAAAGTTGATTGAACCTAAATGTTCAATTTGTGGTTTAAAGCCTGTTATTAGAAAAACTAAACATTGGTATTTTGATTTGCCAAAATTCTCCAAGCAACTTTATGAGCATATCTCCAAGAACAAACAGTTTCCAGAAAATGCCAGAAATTTCAGCTTAAAACTAATAGAAGAAGGATTAAAACCACGTTCAGTTACTAGGGATAATAAGTGGGGGATTCCCGCTCCTTTTCCAGGAGCTGAAGGGAAAACAATTTATGTTTGGGTTGAAGCGGTTTTAGGATATGTTTCGGCTACGATAGAGTATTTCAAGAAAATTGGAAAGGAAGATGAATGGAAAAAGTTCTGGTTTGACAAGGATGCTAAATCAATTTACTTCATTGGGAAGGATAACATTCCATTTCATACCATAATTTTGCCTGCTCTTTTGCTTGCTACGGGAGAAGACTACAATTTACCGTGGAATGTTAATTCTACAGAATTTCTGCTTTTGAATGGGCAGAAGTTTTCTAGAAGCCGTAGAATTGGAATTTGGATTGATGAAGCAGTTGAGCTTTTCCCAGCTGACTATTGGCGTTACGTTTTAATTGCAACTAGGCCAGAAACGAAGGATTCTAATTTTACATGGAGAGTTTTTATTGAAAAGGTTAATTCAGACCTAAATGATACCTTGGGAAACTTTATTCACAGAACCTTAAAGTTCATTAACCAATTTTTCGGTGGAAAAATACCTAAGCCAGAAAATCTTGACGCTGATGATGAGGAGGTTTTGGAAGAGATTAAACGCGAAGTTGATTCAGTAGCTTCTTACATTGAGGCTTGTAAGCTTCAGGAAGCTTTGAGGTGTGTTATTGGACTAGCTCGTGTTGGGAATCAATATTTGAACCGGAAAGAACCATGGAAGCTTTTTAAGACTGCTCCGCAAAAAGCTGCTAATGTTTTATATGTAGCTACTCAAATTGTTAAAGCCATAGCAATTATTTCCGCTCCCTTTATACCATTTACTGCGGAAAAAATTTGGAAACAATTAAATCTTGAAGGAAGCGTCCATAAACAACTTTGGGAAGAGGCGAAAAAGCCTTTAAAAGCAGAGCATGTTATAGGGAAACCAGAGCCCTTATTTGAAAAGATAAGATTTAATGAGGAGGAGTTGCAAGCTATGCTTGAAAAAGTAAGAGAAAGACATGAATCAAAAACTGTTTCATATGAAGATTTTTCGAGAATGGATTTAAGAGTTGGGAAAATAGTTAGTGCTGAAAGAATTGAAGGTTCCAAGAACCTATTGAAAATTTTAATAGATATTGGCGAAGAAAAACCTAGGCAAGCTGTTGGAGGTTTTGCTAGACAATATGCTCCAGAAAGCTTAGTTGGAAAATACGTTGCTGTTATTGTCAATTTGGAGCCTAGAAAGATTTTTGGAGTAACCTCTGAAGTTATGGTTCTAGCAGCAGAGGACGGTCAAACTATTGCAATTCTTCAGCCTGAAAAACCAGTTAAGCCTGGAAGCAAAATAAAATAGTGGAAAGTTTGCCGCTGAAAATAGATTTTCACGTTCACACGATTTATTCTCATGATGGATTAATCAGTTTCAAGCAATTGGCTAGACAAATTAGAAAGACTGGTTTAGATGGAGTGGCAATAACTGAGCGTTAACTTTTTTGGAAAAATCGAAAACCTATGATTTTCTAATAATTCCTGGAGTTGAAATCACTGCTAGAGGCGCTCATATTGTAGCTTTAAATGTTTATGAAGATATTTCAGCTGGGTTGAGTATTGAGGAAACTGTTGAGCTTGTGCATGAAGCTGGTGGACTTGCTGTTTTGGCTCATCCAATTACTATTCATAAAGGGGTAAAAAGACTTCTTCGTGGAGAGATATTTGACGCGGTTGAAGTGATTAATGCGTCGTCTTTTCCTTTCCTTTTTTCCGTTTCACGTAGTAAGGCGTTTGCTAAAAAGTTTGGATTGGCAGAAGTTGCTGGAAGCGATGCCCATTATTTTGAGGAAGTTGGGTCGGCTTATACCTTGGTTAATTCAAACTTAAGCATTGAATCTGTAATTGAAGCTATTAGAAAAAATGCTGTTACTCCTTGCGGAGGAAGAATTCCTTTTGGGATAAGGTTAAAAAGGGAAGCATTGGTTCTTAAAAGAAAATTTTCTCAATAGTTTTCAATTTGGTATAGTGGAAGGTCGAGCTTTAATGGTTTTTCTGGTTCAGAGTATGGTTCTAAATCATAAAGCTGTGGTGCAATTGTTCCGAATCCACTTAGTATGTAAGGTGAGTTCACACCAGTCATGACTAATGTTACTCGTAACAACCCGTTTAGTTCTGGATTTATTCTAGCTCCCCAAATTACTAAGGCGTCATCATCCATAACCTCGGTTACTATTTCAGCAACTCTATTCGCCTCTTCAATTGTCATCTGGTTGTCTCCACAAACATGAATGAGCGCACCAGTCGCACCAGCATAGTCAACGTCTAAGAGAGGGTTTCTAAGGGCATTTCTAACCGCCTCTTCGGCTCTATTCGGTGCATCCGACTCACCTAACCCTACTATCGCAACTCCTCCACGTTTCACTATTGTTTTAAAATCAGCGAAATCCAAATTTATTAAGCTCGGCATGGAAATGGTTTCCACTATCCCCTTAATCATATTCGCTAACACTTGGTCTGCAACCCTAAAAGCCTCATTTATTGGAAGCTGAGGGACAAGCTGCATTAACTTATTGTTGTCTATGACCACAACGGTATCACATTCCCTTCTCATTTCGGTTAAACCATAAGCGGCAATTTCAATTCTGCCCTTTTCTATACGAAACGGTGTGGTAACAACACCAATTGTTATGGCACCTTTCCTTCTAGCAATTTCCGCCAAAACTGGAGCTGCACCAGTTCCAGTTCCTCCACCAAGCCCAGCAGTTATAAACGCTACATCTACTCCTGTAAAAAGTTCTTCCAAACGTTTTTTCGACTCCTCAATTGCGGCTCTTCCTAGAGCTGGATCTCCACCAGCACCTAACCCCCGTGTTATTTTTTCACCTATCAAAATTTTATGGGTAGCTCTAGAAGCATTAAGATGCAATATGTCTGTGTTTATGGCGATTGTTTCTGCGCCCTTTATTCCCATCTCGCTTAAACGTGTAACAGTGTTATTTCCAGCACCACCTATTCCAGCGACAACTATTCGACAATATCCAGGCGGTCTTATTCCTTCATTTGGAACGTGATGCCAGGCGTATTGCAAAACTTGACTTTTTGGTTTTATTGAAGCTCTCGACAATTTTATGCTCCTCTTTTTCTAATACTTTTCCTCTTTTTTCGACCATTTCCATTTCTTCTTCTATTTTTCTTCTGCCTTTTCTTTTCAACAATCCAAAACTCATCTCTTAGTAAATCATGGATCGCTGACCTTATTGCCTCTGCACGGTTTGGATAGAACTTCCTATTAACTAGTCGGTCCAGGGCTTCTATGTAGGGTTCTGGTAGGTACAACGTTATAAGTTTCATACAAATCCCCCTTAGTTGGATGATGGGATTTCTCCATATAGTTTTATATATTTAGATTTAAATATGATTTAAATATGGTAAGCTATATGCCTTTTAAAATTTTCTATTGTGAATTTCATTTTTATGTGAAAATCGCTAGGTCGAGCAATGTTTATGTTTTTGTGCGTTTTTAAATGATGAAGTGCAAAGGTATGGTTAGCGAAGTGAAAATTTTTATTGCGAGTTTTGGCTGCGCTTCTAATTTGGCTGACAGCAACACGTTAGCGGGATGCCTAGTTGATGCTGGTTTTTCAG
>JAOZNA010000010.1:0-20038 GCA_029934005.1 Candidatus Bathyarchaeota archaeon | reverse complement strand
AATTTGGCTGACAGCAACACGTTAGCGGGATGCCTAGTTGATGCTGGTTTTTCAGTTGTAGATAGGCTTGAAGATGCAGATGTTGTTATAGTTAACACATGCGCTGTTAAAGGACCAACAGAAAATAGAGTTATAAGTTTCCTGAAGAAAATTTCTCCTAATAAAAAGCTTATTGTTGCTGGCTGTCTTCCATTAATCAATTTTCATCGTTTAAACCGTGAAGTTAGGTTTGACGGCGTTGTAGGTCCCGCGTTTGGAGAAAGAATTGTTGATGTCGTTAAGCATGTTTTAAATGGAGAAAAAATTGTTGATTTGGAAAATTCTTTGGAAGCAAAACCTAGACTTGATTTGCCATGTTTTAGACTTAACAAAATTGTTGACGTTATCCCAATAGCCTATGGATGTTTAGGCGAATGCGCCTATTGTTGTGTAAGATTTGCACGTGGAAAGCTTAGAAGTTATCCGCCAGAAGAAATAGTTAAACGAGTTAAACGCTCACTTAGGCAGGGTGTAAGGGAAATATGGCTTTGCAGCCAAGATACAGCCATTTACGGCTGGGACATCAACCATAACCTACCAGAAGTTCTGAGGAAAATTTGCGAAATTAAAGATTCAAATTTCATAGTTAGAGTTGGTATGATGCGTCCCGACCATGCCTTACAAATTGCAGATGAACTGGCTGAAGTTTATTCAGAATTTGGAGGAGAAGAACACTTTACAAGAATTGCAGAAAATGAACCGTCTGGAGGCTGCATCTTCTGGTTTTTGCATCTACCAGTTCAAAGCGGAGATAACCAAGTATTGGCTATGATGAACCGAAATTACACGGTTGAAGATTTTAAACATGTTGTAAATATATTTAGAAATAAGCTGGGCTCTAAGTTGCGCTTATCCACCGATGTAATCGTTGGATTTCCGGGGGAAACAGAAGAAGCCTTCAAGAGAACGCTTAGGCTTATTGAAGAAGTTAAGCCGGATACAGTGAACGTTAGCAAGTTCTTTCCTAGACCAAGAACCGAAGCGGAGAAGATGGAACCTAAAATAGATAATAGGGTTATAAAGGAAAGAAGCCGTGTAATGTCGGAATTAGCTCTGAAAATTGGTTTGGAATCCAACCGTAAATGGCTTGATTGGGAAGGCTACATTTTTGTAGATGAAAAAGGATTGAAGGCAAACAGCCAAATTGGAAGAAATTATGCGTACACACCCCTCGTCCTAGTAAACGAAGACACCTTACTTGAGAAATTTGTAAAGGTGAGGGTTGAAGAAGCACATCCAACCTATTTGAAAGCAGAGTATGTTAGTAACTAAATGTTTTAGCCTCCTCCTACCGGAGGCAATATTGCCAATATGTCTCCGTTTTTAAGTTCCGTTTTAAGTCCTTCTTGACTGCTTATGCTTTTCCCATTGATTAAAAAGCTAAAACTCTCCTTTGGTTTTCCATTTTTAAATAGATAGTCTTCTGCCATTTTTCCATACTTTTCGACGATAAACCGCAACAGTTCTTCCACTGTAATTCTTTTTTGAAATTCATATTCTTCTTCACGTTTTCCTACCATTTCTCGCAAGGTCGTAAAAAATTTCACTTTAACTCTCAAAGCACGCATTGAAATCTCCCTTCCATGTCCCTATTTAGAGACGGAGAAATCATCTTAAAATTATTAATGTTACTGCTTAACCCTAGGTTCTCTTCCTTCAACTTTGTAAGGAAGTTTTCTCGTTCTAAATATGACTAGGCTATCCCTAAACCATTCTAGATAGGCAAGAACCAGACTTTTCCCAAGACTGGTTAAAACAAAAACTGGAATTGTAACTCCAAGCTGCATTAAAGCTTTTGAACCAACCACTTCACGAATAAGCCTAGAAGCACCAGCACATACAACATCGGCTCCAGCTAAAATTTTTTCCACATCTTCCCTACTCGCACAAGTATTACAAACAGAAAAAATTGCAACCTTAATTCCATTCTCCCTTTCAATTTTCCGAATTTTCAAAATCTCATCGGAATAAAAACTTGCCACAGTAACAGCTATGCGTTTAAAACCAAGCTGACAAGCCTTTAACACACCCTCAGCTTGACTTATCTTCGCTGAACCTTCATCCAAAACCACTCCATCATTCTCTTTAATATAACGTATAGTGCTTTTTATCGGAGAAGTTTTCAAAATTCCATTTAATCTAGCTCCAACAGCCTGCACAAGTGAAGGATTCCAAGAAATAACTGTTCCAGCTCCATCACAAACAGTAACAGCACAATCTAAAAGCTTCTTTTCCATACAAACACGAATAATTTCAGAACTTCCATAAGGAACAACCATAGAATCGTCAAAAACTCTATTCTCAGAACAGAAACCAAACTGTGAAATCTTCATTTCAACCGAACGCCTAACAGCCTCAACGTCAATCTTGTCTGTTCCATAAAGAGCAGCATGTAAAGGACAATATTCAATTAAAGGATCAGATAAAACTTCAATCTTTCCATTCTCTATTCTAACTTTTGCGCCGCAGCAGTAAATTTCATGTTTTCCGACAGAAAAACGAGCGGAATGTTTTCTTTCAGTCATAGCTTATCCTATTTGTTCACCATCTTGTTGATGGCTTCTTCCATGGTATGTCCATGGCAGTAAACAAGTGCCTTCTTGACGCCTTCAACCTTTAAAGCAGCATTTTTTATGTCTTGGGCTAGTTTAAAGGCTATTGGACAGAATGGACTGGACGGAACAAAGTCTATTTTGACTACTCCTGGTTCTTCTTCTTTGACGTTGGTAATCATTCTCATTTGTCCGAAGGTTAAGCCGGTTTCTGGGTCGACTACTTTTTCAACAGCTTCTCTAACTTTTTCTTCAAGTTTACCCAATTTGACAAACCTTCTTTGGTAAGGGTTTTCCTAAACTTCCTAATATTCTTAACTGAAAGTGGCAGTTATTGCGAAGCTGTTTTCTTCAGATACATTTTCCAGCTTAAAGCCATGGTTCGTGGATGTGATGCTTTAACTTCGTCTAGGCGTGAGATGGCTGTATTTTTTGGTGCGTTTCTAACTTTCTCTGGGTTTTCATAGCTTTCTTCAGAAATTTTTTTCAATGCTTTTATAAATCGGTCTAATTCTTCTTTTTCGAAGGATTCTGTTGGTTCTATCATTAGTGCTTCCTCTACGATTTGCGGGAAATACATTGTTGGTGCATGTAGACCAAAATCTAGAAGTCTTTTTGCAACATGCAACGCTTCAACATTCCTTTCATTACGCAATTTTTTAACGCTGAAGACACATTCGTGCTTCCTCGGTTGCAACATTCCATAAGGAAGCGTAAAACCTTCAACTTCAGCAAGCTTTTTTGCAATATAATTTGCGTTGAGAACAGAAATTTCCGCAACTTCTTTCAAACCTTCAGCTCCAAGACTTAGAATATAGGCATAAGCCTTCAATAAAACCGCGATATTACCGAAAAATCCCCTAATTCTCCCAATACTCTCCGGCTTGTCATAATCTAAATAGTAACGTTTACCATCATACGCTATACGTGGAACTGGCAAAAACGGTTCTAAACCTTCACGTACACCTATTGGACCTGCGCCTGGGCCGCCTCCACCATGTGGGGTTCCAAAAGTTTTGTGAATGTTTATGTGAACTATGTCGAATCCCATATCTCCGGGTCTAGCCTTTCCTAAAATTGCGTTTAAATTTGCGCCATCATAGTAGAGTAAACCGCCAACTTCATGAATTATCCTTGCTATTTCTTCAATGTTCCGCTCAAAAATTCCCAGAGTATTTGGGTTTGTAAGCATTAATCCCGCTGTTTTTTCCGAAACAGCATTTTTTAATGCTTCAATGTTTACGCATCCGTTTTGGTCTGATGGTACAACGACTACTTCAAATCCAGCCATGGCTGCGCTTGCGGGGTTAGTTCCATGCGCTGAATCTGGCACTATTATTTCTTTTCTTTCTTTAAGCTCTCCGTTCTTCTTATGGTATGCTCGCATGAGTAGGGTTCCTAAGAGTTCTCCGTGGGCTCCGGCTGCGGGGTGTAGACAAACCTCTTTTGTGCCTGTGATTTCAGCTAGCCATTTTCCTAGCCAATAGAGGATGGCTAATATGCCTTGTACTGTATCTTCGTCTTGGTATGGGTGTATCCAATTTAAACCCTTGTGGTTAGCTAGAAACTCGTTTATTTTTGGATTATATTTCATTGTGCAGCTTCCAAGTGGATATAAACCTAGGTCTATGCTGTAATTCATTTGGGAAAGCCTTATGAAATGACGGACAACCTCGACTTCCGATAACTCGGGAAGCTTGGGTGGTTTTTCCCGTAAAATCTCTTTCGGAATTAATTCTTCAATGTTTCCAACAATTTTCTTAATATCCTCTTCAAGCTTTGGAACAATATATCCTCTTCTTCCCTTTTTTCCTAGTTCGAAAATTATTGGTTCATTCCATTTTGCTTGTCTAAAAGAACTTTCCACTTTTTTCACCTTCTTAAAATTTGCTTTAAAACTTCAACAAGCTTGTCTATGTCTTCTTTAGAATGGATTTCGGTGATGCAGTAAAGTGCGGTTTGACCTAATTCTGGAAATTCGTTGCTAAGGTCTTTTCCTCCGTGGATTCCTCTCTTTAAAAGCTCCTTATTTATTTCCTTAACTTTCTTCCCAGAAAAGTCAAAATTTACTGTGAATTCCTTAAAATGAAAGGAATTGAAAAGAGGAACTTTAACTTTTTCAATTTCAGAAAGCCTACGCATGGTATAGTTCGATTTATAAATAATGTGTTGGCACAATTCCCTTAAGCCTTCGGGTCCAAGTAGGGAAAGATAGACGGCGGCCGCAACTGCACATAAGGCTTCGTTGGAGCAAATGTTAGAAGTGGCTTTTTCCCTACGAATATGCTGTTCACGTGTTTGCAAAGCCATACAAAAACCTCTTTCTTTTCCATCAACAGTGGTTGTCACACCAATAACTCGTCCGGGCATTTGCCGTATAAGCTTCATATCCCCACGGCATGCCAAAATTCCAAGCATTGGGCCTCCGAAATTCATGTGATTTCCTAATGGTTGTCCTTCGCCTACGACTATATCTGCCCCATACTCGCCTGGAGCCTTTAAAATGCCAAGTGAAATCGGGTCGACACCCGCTATGAAAAGGGCACCATGTTTATGTGCTATCTCCGCTACTTCTTCAACTTGAGTTTCTACAAACCCCAAGTATGATGGATTTTCAATGTAGACAGCAGCTGTTTTATCTGAAATTTTACTTCTTAAATCGTTGAGGTCAATTTGTCCAGTTTTTTCCTCATAATCTATTGCTTTTACAATTATTCCAGCTGGTTTTGTGTAATTTTCTAGAGTTTCCCTTCTTTCCGGATGAATTATTCTTGGAATAAGTATTTCGTTTTTCCTAGTTACGCGGGCAGCCATTCTTGCGGCTTCTGCAAGTGCGGTTGCCCAATCATACATTGAACAGTTTGCAACTTCCATTTCTGTTAACTCGCAAATCATGCTTTGATATTCGAATAGGGCTTGAAGAATTCCCTGTGAAATTTCTGGTTGATATGGTGTGTAACAAGTTTGAAATTCGGTTCTTTGAATAATGTAGTCTACGACTGCTGGTACGTAGTGTGGCCAGCAGCCTGCTCCGAGGAAGATTGGTATGTCTAGGAAGGTTTTATTTTTTGATAGGAGTTGTTCAACATGCTTTCTTACTTCGTATTCGGACATGGCTTCTGGCAAATTTAGCTTTTCTTTAAGCTTGAATTTCTCTGGAATATCCCGATAGAGTTCTTCTATGTTTTTAATTCCGATTTCGTTCATCATAATCTTTTTAATTTCTTCTATTGCGTTTGGGATGTATGGATGACCACGTATTTTCGCCAAGTTTTCACCAGCTTAGAATAGGTTAATTTACGGAAGTTTTCTTAAACTTTCTGAAATTAGACCTAAAGGCGGATAAAAATTTATGGTAATGTGTGGAACTATGATTAAAATAGGAAAATAGAACTGCTTGTTTCAAATTAAGCTTTTATTCCATGTATTTTGTAAATAAATGCCATAACGTCTGAATATTCCTCTACTTTTGTGGTGGGTGTTGCTCCTGAATGTCCACTTTTTGTTTCAACTCTCAAAAATACAGGAGTTTCTGTTTTTTCGAGTTTGGCTGCGAACTTGAACGCATGGGCTGGATGAACTCGGTCATCATGGAGTCCTGTATACAAAAGTGTTGGGGGATACTTTCTAGCGGTTAGGTTGTGGTATGGTGAATATTTCCTGAGGAATTTTGCGTCGTCGGGGTTGTCTGGGTCGCCGTATTCTGGAACCCATGCTTTTCCAATGTGTAGTTTGTGGAATCTTAGCATGTCTAGGACTGGGTATCCTATGACTGTTCCGTCTATGAGGTCTGGTCGTTGGGTCAAAATTGCTCCTACGAGGAGTCCTCCGTTGCTTATGCCCATAGCTACAGTTTTGCAACCTCTACTTTTCACGTGTTCTAAAACCGCTATAAAATCGTCGAAAACATTTTGTTTCTTCTCCCTCATGCCTGCTTTATGCCATTTTTCTCCATATTCAACACCGCCTCTAAGATTGGCTTGAACAAAAACACCTCCATCTTGTAAGAATGGAATTATGTAGGGATAGAATCTTGGGGAAAGAGATACTGAAAAGCCTCCGTATCCATAGGCGACTACATGTTTAGGTTTTAAGCCTTTCTTTTTAACTTCAAAAAAGTGAATTTTTGTTGAATCTTTGGATGAAACCCATCCTTCGCTGACGGCGAAATCTCCGCTGATTTCATTTGAATCAATTATTCTAACTTTATTCTTTTCCATGAGGTATATTCGATATGGTATGAGGAATGATTCATATCGAAATACGACTTTTGTTCCATCAGAGTCTAGGGAATCAATTCTTCCTAGCGGTTTAAATCTGGTCTCGAAAGCTTCTTTACCGTCTAATTTAAACTTTTTAAGGGCTGATGAAGCGTCGATTAGATAGCTTGCAATTATGCTATCCTCAGCGATTACAGCTTCTTGTAATGGATACTTTTGCTCTCCAACAACCTCTCTTACATCTCCCTTTTCGTTTAAGGCAAGAATTTTTCCCAATCCTTCGCCTTCAAAGGAAGCGATAAAATATTCTCCGTTTACATAATCTATTGGATAAGTTATGAAATCTTTTCCTCCATAAAGCATTTTCCACTCTTCTGGATTTTCAAAATCTCCTCCATAAACGCTGCTTTTTGTCCAGCCATAACTTACCATTAAAAGAGCTTTTTTCCCATCTAAGCTTTTATTAAGGGTTATAAAATGGGATGTTGGAATTCCTTCACCGAAAACCATAAAATCTTTTCCGTTTTCTCTTAGAAAAGCTCTCTCCGCAGGTGCATCAACTCCATCCGGAGTCTTTCCTTTTTGATAGAACCTTAAGTAATAATATTTGCTTTCATCAATCCAGGTTATTCCGCCAATTACGCCTCTAAGTTCATCAATAGATTCTCCAGAATCTAAATCAACAACCTTTAATATTCCCTCGTCTGAACCACCATGAGAATAGGAAAACGCGTATTGTTTCCCATCTTTTGAGGCATGTATCATTTGAATAACTACGTCTCTTCCGAGAGATTCGGAGTTTACAAGTTCTTTAACATCACCGTCAAAGGTTACAAGCTTTATTTTGTAAACTCCAGCTTCACGTGAAAGAACCAAACATCCTCTTTTGGTAATTTTAACCATAATGGCATAGGGAGTCTTAAAGAATTTCTCGATTCTCGGTTTAAGCTTTCTAGATAACTGCTTCAAACTATTTCTAGTAGTTTTATCTCTTTTTAAAGCCCATTCAATCACTTTAGGGTCTTCTAAATTTTCAAGCCATAGGAAAGGATCTGAAACTTCGCCCATTTGTTTCACCTAGTAATTTATTCCCTTAACTGTCGGAAACTTTTTCGGAGCTTTTATTTCCACAATTTCATTCACTATATCTGCCCTTTCAATTAGTTCTCTAGGAGCAAATCTTCCAGTTAAAACTACATGGGTTTCTTCGGGAATTTCATCTAGGAACTTTAAGACATCATCAACCTCTAAAAGTTTGCAATAAACAGCTAAGTTTATTTCATCTAAAACCAGAAGAAACGGCTTTTTCTCCTTTACAATTTTTCTTGCGAACTCTAAGCCTTCCTCAGCAAGCTTTCTGTCCTCATCTGTTAGGTTTCCGAGCCCAATCCAACCCTTTCTTCCAAACTGGTAAATCTCGTAAAGAGAACCCAGCTTTTCCTTAATTTTTATCTCACCTATCTCCTTCCACCATTTCATAAACTGAATGATTACTACGCTTAGGTTGTGTCCGATACAACGTAGGGCTAATCCAAGAGCATTTGTTGTTTTTCCGCCACCAGTTCCAGTGTATAAGTAAATATAACCCATTTTCACCACTCAGCCAGCTTTTACCTTTTTACATTTTTTCCCACGCTTGCTTTGCGAACACAACTGCTTTTTGCGGATATTCACTGACTTCTATCTCAGCTATTATTGGGAAAGGCGTTGGTATTGCCATTCCCCAAAGCATAGCTTCATGATCCGCTAATCCTGGTAGATATTCGCTTAGTCTTTCTGAGCCATACTCTGTGTAGTTCATTATTGCAGCTTGGTCGTTTCCGCTTTTGAGTCTAAAGCATGCTACGCTGTTGCATTGGGAAATTACGCTTTTTGAGCAGTAGGCTGGTCGTTGGGTCATAACAATTAAGCCGACATTGTAGCCTCCCGCTTGGCTTATCGTTTCAATGAACGTTTTTCTAACTTCTGATTGAGCTGGAGATTCGGCTATTTCTACGCCTTTTTCTGGGCAGAAATACTGGGATTCTTCGATGGCTATTATTAATGCAAAATCACCTTCTGTTTTTCTTTCCATTGCATACTGGCAAATTTGGCTTAAAATGTAATTTGCGGTTCTATGTTGGGCTTCAATATCGGTGTCAACGCTAAAGTCTAGTATTAAAGCCCAGTTTTTCTTTATTTCCTCAATAATGTTCAAAGGTTCTTTAGATTTGTCAATGAATTCTCCTAGAGTGTCTAACCGCCACTTAATACTATCTAAAGCTTTATTCTGAGCTGTGTCAGTTTTTAAGAAATTACCAATTATCATTTCTACCCTTTCATAAATGGCTTCTCGGGTTAGTTCTTTTCCTTCTTCAATTAAGCTTCTAATGGCGCTTAAAACAGCGTCTTTTTCTCTAGATTTCAATTCAAGCTTGGAAACTATAAGTTCTGGATCTGTTAATGAAGGTGTGAAGAGATTGTATGGGAGAACCTTCGCTCCATACTTTGTTAAGGCTCCGTATTCTCCTCTACGGTCAAATATTAGAAATCTTGGTTTCGGCTGAATTTTAGAAGAATTCGCGACAAGATTGATTATGAAGGAGCTTTTTCCACTTCTTGTCATTCCGGCAACGAACATGTGGGCTTTCGCTATGGCGTTTAAATCCAAGTATACTGGTATTTTGGTTCCTCTAACCTTTCCTATTTCTATTATTAATGCGTCCTCAACAAATTTCTCTCTTAAGAGGAATTTCCTTAAGGATTCTTCTGATGGTTCATAAATTGGATCCCAAGGTGATGGTGCAACTTCCATTGTTCGCCATTTTCCATTTTTATCGTAATATCCAAGGATTTCAGCGAAACCTACAACATATTCAAGTTTTTTACCGTAGTCTGCTCTTCTACGCTTTTTTCCAGCAAGCGGGCCGGTTCTTCCCATTTCCATTTCTGGGTTATAGGGTTGAACTCTAAACACGCGGACAAGTACTGGGGTGTCTGGTAGGTAGGGGTGCATTATGAAATAGAAATTGTTGACTTCGACTTTTTCGCCTTCGAAAACGACGAAGTTTAGGAAGTCATGGGTGCAGCCGGAAAGGGCGTAACCGATTTCACGTAAACCTTCCATTTATGTTCCTCCTTGAAGTTGTTGAAGGTCTTGGAAATATCTTTCTTCACGTAAACTCCAGACTTCACCATGTTGAAGGGCGAGCAAGTTGAGGTCTTCTGGGCTTAATTCCCCATTCTTAACTAAATCTAAGGCTTTTGAAAAGAGCATTAAGCTCCTAATATTAGAAATCGTATTTGTTATTTTTGAAAGTTTGTCCACTTCGCAAATTGCGAAGGGAATTCCGTCTTCTTCAGATGTTGTATATAAAACTGAAGCTATGACTTCAAGTTTGTTAAGGCAGTACTCCGGTAGTTCAAGCCTATAGGGCGTAGTTAAACCAGTCCTAATGTAGGCTGAATGAAAACTCGTTATTTTCAATGATTCATCCTTTGAAAAACCAAGCTTTTCACACGCTTCTCTATACTGGTTTACAACTCCGCCTTTCAGTTCACCCTCTAAAAATGTGTATTGAGCACGTCTCAAAATCAAATCTAAGATTGCTGTATCTCGAATCTTAAACGCAGCATTCTTCCTTCCAAATATTTCTATAAGCTTGCTCATTCGTGTTCTCTTCACGAATCCCACAATTGGTATTTCTCTCTCTAGACATGTTCCTAAAAGCCTAACACAACTCAAAGTAGTTTCTTTAAAGTCTCTCCAATATTCGTTTGGTGCTTCGCCTTTAGGCGGCATCAAACCGTAATGAAGTACAAGTGGGCCGTCGAAAACCACCATGTTTGGATTCCACTTTTCAACTGCTTCTAATGTAACTTCAAACTGTGTTTTCATGGCTAACATAGATTCTCTTTCTCTTGGCTTGTAGAAACCAGCCCATAATTCCGGCTTTCCCGCCCTTGTTATTGGTTCATCAATTATTTCCCATCCTTTAACAGCTATGGCAACAGCCGCATATAAAGGAGCAAAAGCAGACCTTAAGTCCACACCGTTGTTTCCAGCATCACTTGAAACAATTAAAATGTTTTTTGCCAAATCCTCATCAAACTTTGCCTCTTTAATCTCAATCTTTTCTTCCAAATCCTTAATGAATTTTCTCCTTTCATCATTGAACTTTTTAATTTGTTCAAGTATTATATCGGTTCCATAATCAATTATCTGCTTATACAATTCAGGATGAATCATTTCGGGTTCTGGCTTTGAGAATATTGAAAAATATTGTTCGCGAATTGATGGCGGAAACCTAATTTTCCTTTTTTCAGGTAAAGGTGAAGAGTTCATTTTGATGTCCATTTATTCCTTGTTTTGCTCTCTAATATAATAATATCTGACATGTTCCTTGGAATTGTGGATAAATTTTTATTGGAGGATGAGTCTTTATGAGAGGTTTAACGTTTATTGGATGGATGATTAAAATGGCGTCTAAGTACGAGGAGTTGCTTGAAAGGGCTTACTCAAAGCTTCCTCCAACCGTGTTTGAGTCTAGAAGATTTGAGGTTCCGCGGGTTCGTTCAACAATTTTCGGAATGAGAACCGTGGTTCATAATTTTAAGGAGATTTCTGAAAGTTTGAATAGGGCGCCTCAGCATTTGTTGAAGTTTTTAGTTAAGGAAATGGCTACTGCTGGAACTTTAGATGGTGAAAGAGCCATATTTCAAGGAAAATTCGGTGAGAAAACCCTTCAACATTTGATAGAACGCTACACAAACGAGTACGTGATTTGTCCAGTTTGCAAAAGACCAGACACGAAGATTGTGAAGGAGAAACGTCTCTGGTTCCTTGTCTGCGAAGCATGCGGTGCAAAAAGCTCCCTAAGACCAGTCTAAAAACACAATATTCTGAAGCTCTGACAAAACTTAAAACCTTTTCATTCCTTAATATCTTATGGAGACCTCTAATTCAGCGATGTGCCAGCATTGGAAGTGTACGCAAATATCCAAAAACGAGGGAAATGCGTGTTACTGGCAGCATGCGACGCAGAACTCATCGGAAAAACTCTACGTGAAGGAAAAATAGTTTTCCACATAAACGAAAAATTCTACAAAGGAGTGAAAGTAACAGTTGAAGAAGCAGTGGCACTTATGAAACAGAGCACAATAGTAAACCTAGTAGGCAAAAAAATAGTGAAGGGAGCAATAGAAGCCGGACTCGTACATCCAGAAGCAGTACTCTTAATCCAAGGAATTCCACATGCTCAAATAGTAAAAATTTAACAATTATACTTAATTAGTTTATGTCAACACTTTTTTAAGCTAGGTTGCTACTCTAAACTGCAGACAATGAGGTGAACGTTTGGGTAAGAAGAAAGTGATAAGCGAAGAGGAAATTAAAAATTTGGTGTTACCGGCTCCAAGCGACGTGCTTGGCATAGCCGTTAAGCTACTTGGGTATGACCGTGTTTTAGTTAAATGTCAAGATGGTTATGAACGCGTTTGTAGGATTAGAGGAAAAATGAAGCGTAGAGTTTGGATACGTGAAGGCGATGTAGTTCTCGTTTCCCCTTGGGATTTCCAAACTGAAACCCGCGGAGACATTATCTGGCGTTACACTAAAGCCCAAGTTGAGTGGCTCAGAAAAAATGGATACTTAACAATCTAAAAGCGCACCAAAACTGGCCACTGCTTATTGCCATTTATTAAGAGAGACCTAGTTTTCTCTACATGACGCGTCGCAGGTTAATTAGTAGGGCTTCTTCTACTTTCTTCTTGGAAGTTTTATATATAGAGCTAACGCAACTGTCATTAACAATCCGAGAGTTATCACACCTGCTGGAGCTATTGGAATAATGAATGTTGGAGGAACATTAACATAATCGGGGTAACTACTTGTCTCAATTATTCCCATCGCTTGAGCTTGTTCGTAGGTGAAGCCCAATGGCCAAGCCTCGCCTAAAACTGTAAATTCGAAATCTCCAGGCGTTGAGCCAGAGTAAGTTATCTCTAAACCGAAGCTAGCACTCTCACCAACTGCTAATATAAATTCGTTAGTTGTCCAATTGAAAGCTAGTTGTGGGTCTCCACTAATTGTGAGTTTAACATTTTCATCCTCAGTGGTTATGCTTTCTACATTAACCATGAAGATCGCGATGTCGCTAGGCGTGGTAACGTAAGATTTTATATCAGTTGTTGTGACGGATATTCCTGGGTCAGCTTTGACAAGCAACATAAAGGCCATTGAAAATGTCAACAGAAGCACGCTTATTAGAAACTTATTTTTCAATATTTGACAACTCGCTAGTATTTTTCGTAGGACATAAGATAAAGCTTGTGGAAGTATAGTCTAGAACACTTCCGCGTTTGTTTCATAAATTTGAATTAGAAGTATAACCATATTTAACAATAACAAAAATACAGAAATGGTGTTTTAAGATAATAAGAAAAAGCGAAATGAAACTGCTGAATTTCTTCAGAAATCCATATATAATGGTTAGGATTAAAGGGAAGAAACTAGCCCTTATATTATTACTAGCTCTCAAAGTGAAAATGCATTGTTTAAACATTAGGAAGTACTTAGAAAGGTTTTTTGCCTACAATAACAATTTAATTACTGGCTTTGTTGGTTAGTTGTTATGTCCTGGAAAGAAAAAATCGAGGGATTTCTTAGGAAAGCTAAGGAACTTGAGAAGAAATATGAATGGCTTGAGGCAGTAACCATTTACGAGCAAGTTTTACGCATAGCTGAAAGAGGAGAGTTCTTAGAGAGAATAGGTTTTTGCTTTCATCGTGCTGCTATGCAAGCGAAAACTCAGAAAGAGTTTAGAGATAGAATGCACCAAGCGATTAAAGTTTATGAGAAGGCTCATAGAATTTACGAAAAGCTAGCGGATAAACAGAAAGTTGCAAGAATATTTCGATGTGAAGCCACTATCAACTATCTCAAATATTGGCTTACATCAGATCCATCTGAAAAGAGAAAATTGCTTGATAAATGTTTAGAATTAGAAGGAAAAGCTTTAACTGCTTTTTCAAGAGCCGGAGATATGCTAGAATATAGGAGAACTTATACAAGATTTAAACTTGTATTTCAACGCAGGATAACTCTTGAATGGAATAGACAAGTTCGAGAAAGACTTGCTGATAAAGGAATTGAATGGGGAAAGATAGCTATTGCAGCACTCTCCAAATCTGGCAAATTAGACGAAATTGCCGAGGCTTATTTTACTTTAGGAGTTTGTTATCGTGAATATATACCTCGCGAAGCTGGAGAAGAACAAGCGGGTAGATATTTAAGCAAGGCTATTGATCTTTTTGAAGAAGTTGGTGATGAATATCTTTTAGGATTATCCCACTTGTATCTTGGAATGAATACTTCTGGAGAAGAGTCTGTAAAGCATTGGAGAAAAGCGTTAGAGTGCGGCAAGCGAACTGGCGATCACTTTTTGATTGGGCGAAGCTTGGATCTTCTTGCATATATAACTTACTGGAAAGCTTATGCGACTGAAGATTTTCTTCAAAGAAATGAACTGGCTTGTAAAGCTATGCAACTCTATGATGAAGCTCAAAATCATTTCTCCGTAATATCCTATATAAGTCCTAGAGCTGGGCTGGTAGGTTGGCCCACTGCTTATGCAAATCATTATTTCTATTTGGCTAAATGGGAAACAGACCCTAACAAAAGACGTGTACTTCTTAAGAAGTCTGAAAAAGCATGTTTAGAAGCTCTAAAGTTGGCGGAAGCTTCGGATATGCCAAGTACTTTATGTGGAGCATTCATAACAATTAGCAATATTTTTGAAACTCAAGCACGTTTGGAACATGACTACATAGAGAAGAAAAAGCTTTTAATGAAAGCTATGGAATACCGGGAAAAAACAACCGAAATACTTGATCAATTGTTTTCCTTTGATAACTGGAATCGAGGAGTAACGTACAACGCTTTTGCTAGAATAAAAGCAGAATTAGCTAGAATTGAATCTGATTATGATACGAAAATAAGTCTTCTTAAAGAGGCAATATTAACTAAAGAAAAAAGCGTCAAGTTGTGCTACAAGTGGATTAAGGACCAGAAGACTAGTGTGCGTTTTGCATCGCTCTATTATATCCAAGATGATTATGCCGCTTTACTAATGTACGCTTACAACTTAACAGCTAATTCGGAGTATTTGAGAAAAGCCATTGACATATCACGAAAAGCAATAGATTCGGCTACTAGACTTGACATGGTTAGTCGGATAGCGGAATCCTACTGGAAGATTGCTAAGGCACTAGACACTTTGGGAGACTTTATAAAAGCAGCTAAAAACTTTGAACATGCCTCGGAAAGTTATATGCTTGCTGCCGAGAAAATGCCTCAGCTTAAAGACTTTTACTTAGAATATGTATCATATATGAAAGCTTGGGCTGAAGTTGAAAAAGCAAGATATAAGCATGAAATGGAGGATCACAAACAAGCTAGTAAGCATTACCAAACATGTTCCCATTACTTAGAAAAAACCAAGAAGTGGACATATTTATCCTCATATTTCTTCGCTTGGTCTCTTCTTGAACGTGGGGAAGAATTGAGCAGGCTAGATAGGCCTCAAGATGCAATGGAAGCTTTTGAGGAGGCTGGACGGATATTTGAAGATTCAATAATTAACTTGCGCAAAAAACTTGGAGAACTTGAAAGTTCTGAAGAAAGAGATGAAGCTTATAAGCTTATAAAAATCGCTGGATTGAGAAAGCAATACTGTATTGGAAGATTATTAATGGAGCAGGCTAAGCTTTCCGACAGAAATGGTGATAAGATATTGAGCGCTGAGAAATACTCTGAGGCGGCTAGAATTTTCGAAGGTATCACGCCGAAATTAATGAGAAAGGAAGCCCGCGGGGAGTTGCAGTTCGCTGCCTTTCTTTGTCGAGCTTGGGAAAAAATGGAATTGGCTGAGGAAAAGGAAGATTTCACTCTTTATGAGGAAGCTGCGGAACTTTTTGCGAAGGCTAGCGAATTCAGTTCTAGGAAAACAGCTAGGTGGGTCGCTGTTGGAAACAGCTGTTTCTGTGAAGCATTGGGAATGGGAATGAGGCTTATGATTACTTCGAATATGGATTTTTATTCTGGAGCTAAGTTGCAAATGGAGAATGCGGCAAATTGTTATCGAAAAGCTGGATTTGATAAGCTTGCGTTATGGGTTGAGGCAACTAAGAAGCTTGTTGATGCATATGTTTATGCGTGTAAAGCGGAGGCTGAAACCGAGCCTGAGAGAAGGGTGAGATTCTATTTGATGGCTGAGAGATGTTTAGAGTTATCTGCGGAGCTTTATGGAAAAGCAGGATACCCTAATAAGAAGAATGAAACAATTGAAAACCTTAAGAGAGTGAGAAAGGAACGTGAATTGGCTTTATCTCTAAATAAAATTCTCACAGTGCCCACAGTTTTATCTAGCGTAACTGAAATCTCAATGCCAAATTCCACAGAGAAGCCAGCGGGTCTGAATAATTTTGAGTCTGTAAACATAAAGGCGCGTCTCTCAGTTCCCAAGGAGTTTATCTCTGGTGAAGAGTTCCAAATTAAACTTGACTTGGCTAACGTTGGCAAGAAAGCATGTTTGTTGGTTAGAGTTGAGGGGTTCGTGCCTCGGAAATGTAAAGTTCTGAAGGTATCATCCAACTGCGTTTTAGAAGACGATTCATTAAACATGAAAGGCAAGAAACTTGATTCCCTTTCCATAGAGTCAATTAGCGTTTGGGTTCAAGTTAAAGGAACCGTAGGCATTAGCTTATCTCCCAGAGTAATTTATATCGATGAATTTGGAGAGTTTAGAACGATTGAAGTTAAAAGAGCTAAGATTCTTCCGGTTGTTGAGTTTGAGTCTAAGGAGTCTCAAGTCATTTTCGAATATCTTGTCGCTGCTTTTATGAAAGATTCCGTGAGGCGAAGATTAAACATTGAGAGGTCCGGGTGGAGAAGTCTTCCTCAGATTATTAAGGAAACTGGTGTTTCTAAGAGAAGCCTGTATGGATCCGGTGGACGCTTGGGTCATGGATTATCTGAGTTGCAGAGGAAGGGTTTAATTGATTTGAGGGCTTTTAGAGGGGAGAGAGGCAGAGGAGGACATATTCTAAAAGTTAGAGTTCATCATAAGAAAGAGCTAGTTAGAAGATATGTGAAAGAGAAAAGGCTGAATATTTCGAAGTAGTCAAGGTTCCTTCCCTATCCTATTGTTTTTCCTTAAGAAAGGGAAATCGGGTTCGCTGGTTATTTTTTATTGGTGAGAAGTGAGTATGAGAAGAAGCTTTTAGAGTTATGCTGGAATATTAATAGAGAATAAATTTCTATATTTTTCTTCACCTTATGGTTGTTTTTCTCAAGAAGGGAAAAAAGCCTATTTATTTTTCCCAACTTAGGGAGGCGAGGAGAAACTAGGAAATTATGGTTTTCTGGTTTCTTCTATAAAAATGGTAGGAAATAAATGTTGAAAAAAGTTGCATTGAACAATGTTAGAAAGGTTGTCGTTGCATGTTTGGTTTTGCTAGTGGTTGTTAATAGCTTTTCCATTATTGGAACTGTGTTGGCAAATGGGGCTCAGTCTATGTCGATGTCTGTGGTTGAAGATGTTACTCTTCTTGGAAGCGGTGAGGCTTTGCTTACGCTTTTGATGAGCATTCCAGATTCTCCGTTAGCTGATATGTATAGGGATATGCTGGCGGCTCCTTCTAGTGCTAGTGTTGGTGAAGAGATGCTGATACCTAAAAATAAGACTGAGAATGGTACGATAATACCTGTTAGAAAGGAGTTTTACAAATCGATTAAGCAAGAACAAAAGGCTTCCTTTGGATTTATTACGCAAATATTCAATTCAAGTATGGTGCCAATAGATGAACAGAGTGGTTGTAGGGTTTCAGTTAGTGCTCTTGCATTACCACAGATAGTTAATGTTACGGATGTAGGCACTGATGTGATATTGGACGTTGTTATTGGACCGAATGGTGAGAATGATACAGAAATAGCCTTAGGGTTTGTCTTAACCAAGATAACGTTTGCTCAAATGATGCTTGATTCTTTGGAAGAGGATCAAGTGTATGAATTAGAGTGGACAACGAGGATTAATGTGCCAACAGAAGCTACGCTTCTAAACGGGGATGAACTTGAGGCTTTGAGTTGGAATATAGACTTTGGCGGGGGTACATCGATGAGCGCCTCGATTCATATGGATGGGGCTTCTACTATTGTTTTGAGTGAGAGAACGGTAGTAACTAAACAGAATATCACTGCTACTCCTATGGAAATTTTTGAAGCTTTTGATGGCTATAAGATATTTAACATTAGGTATAGCCTTCCGAAGTCTGCGTGGGTTAATAGTGAAAGCTTGTGGGAGGATGAGGATAATCGTGATTGGTCTTATAGTTGGTCATCATCTTATTCTATGAGCCTTGAATTTCCATTTAGTTACGGGCCGATCAGCGGAACTTTGACTGTTACTCCAACCTTTACGTTTTCAGGGTATATTGGATGGGACTTTGACTGGAATTTGTTGCCTCATCTTGACTGGTTTAAAGCTTGGATCGGTGTTGGTGGTTCGATAAATGTGGAGCTTGAAGCGACAGTGTCTGCCGGAGCTACGCATACATGGGACTTAACCTTGCTTGATGTTTTGTTATATAAATTTTCATTCATGATCGGACCTGTGCCTGTATGGGCGGACTTTAGATTCTCTATTGTAGCAACCCTTACCGTTGACGCATCGGGGGAGATTACGCTTTGGACTGAAGCAGAAGCTGGAGCATCATTTAAGGCAGGAGTTAAATATGACAATGGTTGGTCTACAATAAGTGAGACCAATTTCTATGCGAATCTAGATGGCCCAACTGTGACCAATATAGAAGTAGAGGCATCCGCTGAGGCAATGTTAGGCGCTAGACTTGCATTCTTGCTTTATAGCGTGGCGGGGCCATACGTAGAGTTTGGACCCTACGTTAGAGGAACAATAACGTATCATCCTTTTGATGAAGTTGCTGTTTGGTCTGTTGTAGCTGGTTTGAGGCTAAAAGCAGGCATTACTTTCTGCAAATTCTTAAAGAAACTTTTGGGGCTTAGTGATTACTCAGCTACCTTAGGAGACTGGATAATTAAAACATGGGAAGGACATTGGGGACAAGCTAGAAGTTCGATTTCCATCAATCTTGAACCAGACTCAATTTATATAGGTAGTGCTACGCTGGTTACTGGCGTAATTTCGAGTTCTTATCCCGGTAGCAAGAGCGGAACAGTATACATAGAATATAGCAGCGACGGAACTACATGGAATACTGCGGGGACAGCTTGGGCTAACGCTGACGGAGAATATTCATATTGGTGGGTAATATGGGAAGCCGGAACTTTCTATGTTCGTTCTCGATGGGAAGGAAATAGCGGATACAAAGGAGATGAAAGCGATACAGTAATCCTTCCAGTTTCCTCCGTCGTAACAGGATCACAAATACTCTCCTACGACGATGGAGGGGCGAATTGGATCTCTATTCCTGAATTTCCAAAAGGAATAGCTGTCTCTTTCACCCCACCTACCTCGATCTGGATGATCGACCAAGTTATAATATATGGTGCATATATAGAAAGGCCCCTTGGAGAGCTTTACGTTGAAATTTGGGACAGCGATCTAAACGAAATATATCATGGAAGCGCTGAATATGCCTACTACGATTTTCCACACTTCCTGTATGACGATCCATCAATAAAATGGGTAACAGTAGATGTTCCCAACTTTATAATCTCGGGTGATTTCTACGTTGTTATATCCGGGGATTCACGCCTTGGGCATCAACTGGTAGTTGGATTAGACTTAGACTGGGAAGAGGGAGACATTAACCGCGGTTATGAGGTAAATATGTCGGATAACTCAGTTATCCATGGTCCCTCTTATTACAAATATATGATTCGCGCTGAGGGCATCTCGGGGGTTGAAGACCACTATATGTACGCAAAGAGACGAATTCGTATCGACGATCATTATATTCAACGCATTGTCAAAACAGACACCTTCTACATCGACGAGGACTATGCATATTGCTGGGTGAAGTTTAGGGAAACAAGACGGCACACTATTATGTGGAAATTGTGGGATCCGGATGGCAATAATTACTACACCTATACATATGTAACTCCCTTCCCCGACTGGAATGGAATCGCCTTAATGCAAATACCCATTGAAAGTGAAAGAGCCTTCTATGAAGAGTACCTTGGTAGACCCTTTAAGGTTGAAATATACT
>JAOZNA010000070.1 GCA_029934005.1 Candidatus Bathyarchaeota archaeon | reverse complement strand
CTTCTTAATCCTTCTTTCTCAAGTTGCAACAAAGTTTCTTTAATTTGGGCTGGCGTAAAATTATCCAACATAATTATGTCGGCCCCGACTCTAGCCGCTTCTAAGGCTTCAGCTAAATTAGATACTTCTACCTCAATTTTCTTAGAAAAGGAAGCTTTTTCCTTCGCCCTCTTAATTGCTTCAGAAACGCTGCCAACTACTTTAATATGATTATCCTTAACAAGAATCATATCATCAAGATGTAGTCTGTGGGTGTCTCCACCACCTATCCTCACAGCTTTTTTATCAAAGTATTCTAGCCCCAGAGCCGTCTTACGTGTACATGCTATTATGGTTTTAAAACCAGCTTTTCTCACCATCTCAACAAGTTTTGCAGTTAAGGTTGCGATACCGCTCATTCTACAGAGAAAATTCAAAACAGTTCGTTCTAGAGCTAAAATTGTTCTTGCGTCACCAATCACTCTTAGAATAGCCTCTCCCTTTTTTAAGCGGTCTCCATCCTCTTTCAATTTTTCAGTCTTTAAGCCGAATTCTTCCAGTAAAAGCTTAATTTCCTCTAATCCCGCAAGAACCCCTGATTCCTTTGCAACTATTTCAGCCTCGATAACTGTTCCATCCATAACTAAAAGGTCGGATGTTACATCTCCGTGACCCAAATCCTCCTTTAAAAAGGATTTTAATTTCTCTTTAACAATTTTACGAGGTAAGAACATTTTTATTTCCTTCTCCAACGTTTAAAATTATTTCTACAACCCTTTTTATTCCGTTTAATTTAGAAACTTCTTTTTGTACTTTTTCAGCTCTATTTTTCATTTCGTCCTGCAATGTTTTTTCTACAGCCTTTAACATTATATCTTTATTAAGGTAATCTTGTTTGATTACCTTTGCCGTTCCAATTTCAACCACTCTTTTTGCATTGTTAAGTTGTTCAGTGTGACCTGGAGTGGGTATTAATACCATTGGTTTTCCATAACAAATCGTGTTGCTTATTGTGCCGTGTCCAGCCCTTGAAACAACTAGGTCGCAAGCTTTTAGATATTCGTAGCGTTCATTGGTCTTAATCCAGCGGTAGACGCGAAAATTTCCATTATCAAAAATTGGTTCGGTATTGGCGTCTGGATAACCAAGCGACATAACAATACGATATTTTTCGGGAAAGTTGGAGAAGATTTTTTCTAAAAGTTTTATTAGGTAAGCTCTTTCTCTTACAGGTCCACTTATAGGTGCAAAAATTGTTGGTCTGTCGTCTAAGTCTAGTTTTTCACGAAGTTTATCTTTGTCTGGAAGTTCGTCTGGTTGTGTAGGTAGTATTGGACCTATAAGAAATACTCTTTTTCTAAAAGCTTTTGGAATGTTCAGATTTCCCATGGAAATTGTGTATGGAAGAGGGAAGTCGGGTATTAATGTTATTCCGGATGTCCAAATTTTGCTGATTAAGGCTAATGAGATGCTGTCCGCAAATCTAGCAAGTCTTAAAAAACGTTTTTTTCTAGGAATAAATATCTGAAATTGGTTTAATATGCATATACAAGGTATTTCAAGAAGTTTAGAAGCTATAATTGGAGAAATGCGGGAGTCAGAAATTACAACATCCGGTCTAAAAGCGCCTAGATTCTGGATTTCTGCGGTTACTTGCTCAGTAAGTATAAAGGAAGCTAAAAATGGACCGGGATTAGCCGTTGTTTGTTTGAAGTCTATTGTTCCATCTGGTTTAACTTGAAAACCTATTGGTGGAACTTCAACTACGGGAAGCCTTTCTTTCTTTAATAAGTCTAAACCTTCTCGATAGCTTGAAAATAAAATTTGAGCCCCAAGTTTTTCAAGTTCCTTAGCTATTGGAATACAACGTCCAACATGTCCTAAGCCTATTCCGCAAGGCGAGAAATAAACACGCATAGACTATTTCCCGCCAAGCTCCTTGCGGACAATCTCACCGTTTGGTTTGGTTTCCTCAAAAATTATTGCTTCAAATCTATAGATTTTTGTTTCTTCCAGTAACCAGCAGTCGGGTGGAAGCCCAGCTTTTAAACAACATTGGCACAAAAATTCTTCTTCATCCCATTTCCATTCTATGGGAACTTGTGGCAAAAGAAGCCCTTTATAAAATCCACTTTCAACAATTAAACCGTCCCTTCCAACCTTGATTTTAGAGGGATACTCTGTTGGCTTTTTAACTTTAATGATTTCTGGAGGGGTTAAAACGCTGACTTCAAAAATTACTTTTTCTAGTTCGTTTTCATTCAAAGGATGAAATCTGGGGTCTCTGGTCGCTGAGCTTATGGCTGAATCCATGACTGCTTCAATGAGGGGATGAGTTGGATACGGATAGCCTATGCATCCCCTAAGCTCTCTCTTTCCATTTTTCAGCTTATTTATTGTCACAAAAACTCCGCATTTCTCCATAAGTTTTGGAGGAACATTTTCCGGAATTTTTAATCTTCTTCCAGTTTTCAAATAGGTCTCAACCGTTTTCCGAGCTAATGACACCAGAAACTTTCCTTCTTCAAGGGTAAGTTCAAAGGTCAAACTAGGTCCTCTCGGAACCTAAAATTTAATGGATTCTTCCCTAATTCCATCTTTAGTTATCAAGAGAAAGTCTATGCCATCACCACTCATCACATCACGGCTAATTGCAGACTTAATAGATCTCGTAGCAAGATCCTTTGCTTGTTCAACAGAAATGTCTTCCTTATAACCTTCTTCAAGTAAGCCTATTGCTATTTCTGCTCCGCTTCCAACTGCAGCATATTTATCCGGAATTACGGAGCCAAGTGGATCTAAAGTGTAGAGCGATGCGCCTTCCTCGTCTATTCCACCAACAATTGTTTGAGTTATAAATGGAAAGAGCCTTCTGCTAAACAACAGATTAGATAGCACTTTTGCGGCTGATTTAACTGATATTGGACGCCCATAGTCTAGGCGGTAAAGGTTTGCGTAAGCATTTAATTCCCTGATTAAAATTTGCATGTCGGAGATTAAACCTGCACATGCAGCGCCGATGTGATCTGTTACTTTGAAAACTTTCTTGCCGCCTCTGCTCAACACCATGTACCCATATGAAACTCGTTTTTCAGATGCAAGCACAACGCCGTCGGAACATACGACCCCTAAAGTTGTTGCGCCTAGGACATAATAGGGCGGATACTGCATCTCTTTGTCTTCCTTAAACAAGCTCCTTCACCTTCGCTTTGAAACCACTAATATAACGAGAAGTATCTAAGTGTTTCTATTTTCCATTTTGTAAATGCCGACAACATTCTATTTTAATGATAAAACATTACTCTTTTATTCCATAAATTCCGAAAGAATCAAACATGATTAAACTATATCACACAAAAATTGGAGAAAAATGGTTTGCGATTGCGATTGAAAACGATAAAATTGTTGCTTCAACCTTTGCCTCCAAAAAGGAAGTTGTATTGAGAAAGCTTTTGCTTCAAATTCCATTTGAAATCCCGTTTAAACTGGAATCTAATTTAAATGCACATGCAAAACGGGTTCTAGATGCGTTATATGCAATTTATAACGGAAAAGAAATAAAATTAGACTTTAAATTTGAAATGAAACATCTTTCGCCGTACACTGCAAAAGCCCTTAAAATTTTAACTAAAGTTCCGGTCGGCTATGTTACTACCTACGGTGCACTTGCAAAAGTTGCTGGTGGAAGCCCAAGGGCAATAGGAAGAGCAATGGCGTCAAATCCCGTGGTTTTGTTAATTCCATGCCACAGAGTGGTCAAATCCGACCTAAGCATTGGAGGCTATGGCCCAGGCATCCATGAAAAATGGGAAATTCTGCAAAAAGAAAAGAGAGGTTATAAAAAGCCTAAGGAAATTATGGTGCGTGGTAAAAGATTAATGTTGTATCCCGTGGAGATGGTTAAACCATTTAGGAAGCGGAAAAAATAAGTTAAGCCTTAACAGTAACAGCTTAAAGGTTGAAGTACATGGCAAAAAGAGCATTGTTTGTTGGAAGGTTCCAACCATTCCATCTTGGACATCTGGAAGCAGTCAAAAAAATACTGGAAGAAAACGATGAAGTTGTAATAGTTGTTGGTAGTTCCCAGTACAGTCATACCTTGCAAAATCCGTTTACTACTGGTGAGAGAATAACAATGATACGTTTGGCATTAAAAGAAGCTGGAATAGATCATGGCAAATACTGGATAATTCCGGTTCCAGACATGCATATTCATATGATATGGGTTTCGGAAGTAATTGGGTATACGCCAAACTTTGACGTAGTATATACAAATGAGCCGTTAACGAAGAGGCTCTTTGAAGAAGCTGGATTTAGGGTTAAGCCTATACCATTTTATAAGAGAAAAATTTACTCGGCGACGGAAATTAGAAAGAGGATGCTGGAAAATAACAAATGGGAAGAACTGGTGCCGAGGACGGTTGCAGAGTTCATTAAGAAAATTGATGGTGTCAAAAGAATAAGGGATTTAGCGAAAACGGATAAAGTTTAAAAATTAAGTTTAATTTTTACCTTGTCACCAATTTTAGCTCCTAAGAAATTGGATGCATTACCTAGATTTACGGAAAATTCCAAAAAACCATAACTATCAAAAATAGCAAGCAATTCACCCTTCTCAACTTCTCCATAAGCCTTACAAAGCCTAAGCCTAAAACTTCTTTCATTAACACTAACATTAATCAAGTCACCTTCATTCAAACCAAAACCTCTCAAAAAATCCTCAGAAAAATTAGTAATGACATTTCCAAATCCATCCACATGCAAAACTTCACCAACAATAACCTCTCCATCAACAGAAGGCTTAGCAAAATCGGGTAAAACATAATCCTCAATTTTAGGCCCCACTGCAGAAGCGGGAACACCTAAGGCTAAATGAGCAGCAACAGGTGAAAAAATATCCCTCCCATGAAAGGTGTAAGAAATTTTAGGCAACATATAATCCGTATTTTGAATAGAATAAACATTCTTTAATCCTTGCCTCTCCGCAGCTAACATTAAAAGCCCGTTATCTGGTCCAACGAACAAGTCTTTATCCGTTTCAACAACTATTGCTCGCCTCTCAGTTCCAACACCAGGGTCAACAACACCAACATGAATTGTTCCTTTCGGGAAAAAGTTGGCTGATGAAGCTAGAAAGAAAGCACCCATTCTAATGTTAAACTTCTCCACTTCATGGGAAATATCCACTATAGTTGCTTCCGGACAAATGGTTAGAATCACAGCTTTCATCTCCGCAACATAAGGGTCCTTGTTGCCAAAGTCAGTAAGTAAGGTGATTATGGGCTTTCTCATAAGTACCATATTGTAAAGGCATTACAAACCTTTATAAGATTTCACAATTTAAGCTTACAATTCAAAGCATAGGAGTTGAAAAAATGATTGAAAGAAAATTAATAATGCTTCCGGGTCCAACAAACATTCCAGACCGAGTTTTAAATTCAATGATAAAACCAATCATAAGCCACCGAGGCCCAGAATTCAGAAAACTCTACCAAGAGATAACTGAAAACTTAAAATACCTATTCCAAACACAAAGCGACGTCTTTGTTTTATCCACATCGGGAACAGGCGGAATAGAATGTGCAATTTCAAACATCGTTGAGCCAAATGATAAGGTACTCGTGCCAGTTTTCGGGATTTTTAGTGAAAGATTGAAGGAAAAAATAAGGCGTAGAGGCGGAGTTCCGATAGAACTAAATCTGGAATGGGGAACAGCTCCAAAAGCCAGCGAAATAAGAGAAATACTAGAGAAAGAATCTGATGTAAAGGCAATTGCAATGGTTTATAATGAGACTTCAACTGGTGTAACCGTGAGAGAACTCCCAAAAATTGGAGAAATAGCTAAAGAAAAGGGCATATTGCTCATAGTTGACGCAATATCCATTCTCGGCGGAGATAAATTACCAGTAGATGAATGGAACATTGATATTTGCATTGGAGGAAGCCAAAAATGTATTGCGTGTCCACCGGGGCTTGCAGTGGTCTCCGTAAGTCAAAAAGCATGGGAAACCATCGAAAAAACTAAAAATAAGCCTATGTACTTCGACCTTACAAGAATGCGAGAATATGCAGAGAGAAAAGAAACTCCGTTCACGCCTGCGTTGCCAATTTTCTACGCATTAAATGAAGCATTAGAAATAATAAAAGAGGAAGGATTGGAGAAAAGATTTCAAAGACACAAAAAATGTGCTGAAGCTTTTTATGCAGCATTAGAAAAGTTAGGATTAACCGCCTTTCCGAAAGACAGAACTGTACGTTCCAATACGGTTATTGCAGTTAACGTTCCAGCGGGAGTTGACAACGCGAAAGTTAGGGAAATCATGCGAGAGAAATATAAAGTTGTGATTGCTGGCGGTATAGGAGAGCTTAAACCAAAAATTTTCAGAATTGGGTGTATGGGAATAATTTCTCAAGCGGAAGTGTTAATGACAATAAACGCCTTAGAAAACGCGTTAATGGATGTTGGCTATAACGTAAACTTAGGAATAGGAACAGCAACAGCCAGAGAAATCTTCAAATCATAACCTTTCCTTTAATTTCTTAAGCCAAGGATAGACCTCAATTAAAGCCAACTCTTGAACAGCAACAGCACAAATATGCTTACAATAGCCTTTTTCTAAAGCATAATATGGACAAGTACAAACTACGTCATTGCCACGAAGCCTAACAGAATAACACACACCTTCACCGCTCTCAACAACCCATTCATTACTTGAAACCTTCCTAACACTGTCAAGATAAGCTGAAGCCCGTCTTCGAACAGCAAGACTAGCCTTATTCAAAACTTTAATCCAAAACTCCTTCTTCAACCTGTTCTCCAAATTTTAGCAGCACCAAAAATTAATTGCACCGCTCCCTCTTATAAAATGGAATGAAAAAACAAACGCCCAAAAATCTCATAGTACCACTTGAGAAATTAGCTGAGAATCCATATTCGTTAATATTATGCTATCCAAACCCAAACAAAAAAGAATTAGAGAAAAGAATTCTCGAATTGAAAAAGTTAGGAGTTAAAGCTTTAGAGTTCACAGGGAAAAAACAAATTTCAAATTTGCACATTTTAGGAAAAGGCTGCGTAGGAATAGTAGTGATAGCACACACTAAAAATGAAAAGGCTGCATTAAAAATTCGTAGAACTGACGCATCTAGAGAAAATATGAGACATGAAGCAGAAATGCTAGAAAAGGCAAACAGCATAGGGGTAGGACCTAGACTTTTGAACGCAACAAACAACTTTCTACTAATGGAATACATTGAAGGCTCACTTCTACCAGAATGGCTCCAAAAAACAGAAAACAAAGGAGAAATAAGAAAAGTCTTACGCAAAATTTTGGAAAAATGTTGGAAACTCGACCAAATAGGTTTAGACCACGGAGAACTAAGCCAAGCCCCAAAACACATAATCATAGACAGAAAACAAGAACCACACATAATAGATTTCGAAACAGCAAGCGACAAAAGAAAACCAGCAAACCTAACATCAATAACCCAATTTCTATTTATAAAAAGCCAAATAGCAAGAACAACGAGAGAGAAACTTGAACTGAAAAATCTGAACCAAGAAAACCTCATAAGAACACTAAGAAAATATAAAAAGAAAAAAGAGGAAAAAATTTTTAACGAAATTTTAAGAA
>JAOZNA010000069.1 GCA_029934005.1 Candidatus Bathyarchaeota archaeon | reverse complement strand
TTTCAGAAATCAGCCATCTAACAGAAACATCTTCAAAACCTTCCTCGTCAACCCTTTCCATTTCGACTTCAGTATAATGAACCGCCTTAAACACTGTCATATCACCTATCCTAAATTGCACATCAACTTTTAAAATTAGTCGTATTTTGCATAAAAAACATATGAATACTTATTCAAGTAGACCTCATATAATATTTTAATTTTGTAGATTTTTCCTTTTTCAAACTCACCATGCAAGCGAATTGTTTTCGAAGAATAAGCATCAATTTGGATCTTATCTTGTAAGATTTGAACATTATTGCTGTAAATATCCGTTATTGTCATTTTTTCTCCTCCGCCGTTTGAGATAGTTATCGTTAAACAAGAGTTATTCATGCTATAACTCTCAATTCGCAGAATGCTTGATGGAACTGAACTCTGAATTCTACCAATGATGCCCATAACCCATGGATAAATGATGAAACCTGCACTAATAGCGGTGATAAACGTAAGCAGCAATGCTGAAATAGCGGTTCGCATTTAGTTGCCCTTCACTCCGAAATTGCTTCCAGATTTTAAAATGCTTTATGAATTCAAAATAAGAACAAGATATACTGATGAGAACTAAATGAAATCAGAGTTTTTCAACACGAATTTTAGTACCAATTTTAACATTTCTAAAAATCTCTAAATTCTTAGTAATTTTCCCCACGATATTAACTGGGCTGTAAGGCTGAGACTCTCCATAAAAAATACAAAGCGCATTTCCCATAGGCCAATAAGCTATGGTTCCAGTCTCAACGTTTGACTTAGCCTTTTCCTCGCCGATTTTTACTGGTATTTCAAAGTATACTTCCTCCTTCCAAATTGCTGCTCTGCCTTCTAACGGAAGCTTCCTCACGATGATGTCAACAGTTCTTGGAGCTAAATACCGAATAAACTCTCCTTCAGCTTCACCGATTCCCTCAACCAGTATTTTTATTGGAATCCTAGAAATGCTTTCGTTGCTCATAATGCTTTCACTCACCTATTACTTCGAAAACTTTTCCTCCAAAATCTCCTTAAGATTTGGCGAACCAACTTCCTGAAGCTCGTATCTAACGTGAACCGCTGGCTTATTAATACTTAAAACTCTTCTCAAATCGATGGGAGTTCCAACCACCACCACATCGCATGGAATCGAATTTATTGTTTTTTCCAACTCTTCAATTTGTTCTTTTCCATAGCCAAGAGCTGGCAGTATAGGACCTAAATGCCCATACTTTTCATAAGCCTCAACTATTGAGCCAACAGCGTAAGGTCTAGGATCCACAATTTCGGAGGCTCCAAGCTTTTGGGCAGCTATGGTTCCTATGCCATAAGGCATTTCACCATGCGTCAGGGTTGGCCCGTCCTCGATGACTATTACGCGTTTACCCTTGATCATTTCAGGCTTATCCACGGTCATGGGCGAAGAAGCCTTAACAATTATCGCCTTAGAATTCACTTGCTTAATGTTTCTTTCAACAATTTCCACGTTTTTCGGATCAGCTGTGTCTACTTTATTAATTATTACAACATCTGCCATTCTTAGGTTGGCTTCACCTGGATGATATTTCAGCTCGTGTCCTGGTCGATGCGGATCAGCGACAACTATGTGGAGGCCTGGCTTGTAAAATGGTAGGTCGTTGTTTCCTCCATCCCAAATGATTATTTCGGCTTCTTTTTCGGCTTCCCGCAGAATCTTTTCGTAGTCTACTCCGGCATAAACTATTACTCCGTTTCTTAGATGTGGCTCGTATTCTTCACGTTCCTCTATTGTGCATTCATACTTGTCTAAATCTTCAAATGTTGCGAATCTCTGGCAGACCTGCTTTCTTAAATCACCATATGGCATAGGATGCCTTATAACAACAACTTTGTAGCCCATTTCCCGCAAAATCTTTGCCACTTTTCTAGATGTCTGACTTTTTCCACATCCGGTTCTAACAGCGCAAACTGAGACGACTGGAACCTTAGCCTTCAACATTGTAGTTTTAGGTCCCATAAGCCTAAAATCTGCTCCGGCTGCAAGGACTGTTGAAGCCTTATGCATAACATACTCGTGAGAAACATCACTATAAGCAAAAACAACCAAGTCAACGTTAAACTTCTTTATTAATTCCGGAAGTTCTTCTTCGGGGTAAATTGGTATACCATTAGGATAGTTTGAACCAGCAAGTTCAGGCGGATACACGCGTTCTTCAATTCCGGGAATTTGAGTTGCTGTAAAAGCTACAACTTCGTATGAGGGGTTATCTCTGAAGTATACGTTGAAGTTGTGAAAGTCTCTGCCAGCTGCGCCCATTATTATAACGCGGGTTTTCAACATAAAGGTCACCTAAACCGAGGAATAAACTACAAATTTGACATACTAACCTTCAAAAGATAATATATAAACTTTTACGAAACAAATTTGGCAAATTAGATTAGGCTTATGAACTTTTCTGCAATGTAACTTATTTGGTCAAGTGAAACTCCAGGGTGGATGGGTAAGGATAGGACTTGTTCTGAAGCTTTTTCTGTTTCTGGAAGCTTGTAATTGCAGAATTTACGGTAGAATGGCATTGTATGGATTGGTGTATGGTAGTAAACAGCAGCTTCGATATTGTTTTCCTTCAATTCCCTAACTATTTGGTCACGCTTATTCCTAGTCACATTTTCTAACCTTACTGTATAAAGATACCAACTATGCTTTTTCTCCTCGGTTTCGAAAGGAAGCTTTAAACCTTTTATTCCTTCAAGTTTTTCGGTTAAAATTTTAGCGTTTTTTCTTCTCTTCTCCAAAAACTTCGGTAACTTTTTTAGTTGCACCAAACCTATTGCGGCTTCTATTTCGGGCATTCTATAATTATGACCAAGCCTAACAGACATGTACTTCTCTTTTTCACCATGCGTCCTTATACTTTGCACTTTATCAGCTATTTCTTCGTTATTTGTTGTTACCATTCCACCTTCACCAGTTGTCATGTTTTTGCTCGCGTAAAAGCTCCAACATGCAACATCAGCATAGAATCCGACTGGTTTACCCTTATAGAGGGCTCCATGCGCCTGAGCTGCATCTTCAACAATTGCAATTCCATGCTTATCTGCGATTTCCCTTAAAGGCTGAAGGTCTGCTGGAAAACCGTAAAGGTCTACCGGAATTATAGCCTTAGTCCTTTCGTTAACGTATTTTTCAATTTGACTTACATCCATACAATATGTTTCAGGGTCTATATCTACAAAAACTGGTCTTGCACTGCATAAAATAACGGTTTCAGCCGTCGCGGTAAATGTAAAACTTGGAAGCAAAACTTCATCACCATTTTTGACTCCAACAGCCATAAGAGCCGCATGAAGGGCTGCGGTTCCACTGTTCACAGCAATTGAGTATTTTGCTTGAACAAAATCCGCAAAGGATTTTTCAAACTTAGTAACGTATGGGCCTTTTCCAAGTCCAGTGGTTAGAATTCCGCTTTCCAAAACTTTGGTAACAGCTTCAATTTCTTCCTTTCCTATCTGTGGGGCATTGATGCGAATCATGTTTCCACCTTTAAGACTTTTAAGAGATATTCAATTCTTTCTTAAACCTAAATAAGGTTTAATGAGCCAAAACTCAGAAAAGACCACTAGAAAGTTTAATTTTCCAATTGTTTATTTAGAACCGTTAAGGATAATAATCACTTCAGTTTCCATAAAACTTTCACTGTTACAGAAGGGATTTCATGGTTAGAATTGGTGTTTACGTCTGTCATTGCGGATTTAACATCGCTGGCGTTATAAACTGCCAAGAAGTCGCCGAATTTGCAAAAACCCTTCCAAATGTCGTAATTGCAAAGGATTACATCTACGTTTGTTCAGAACCAGGACAAAAAATGATTCAAGAAGACATTAAAAATTTTGGACTTGACCGAATTGTAATTGCTTCTTGCTCTCCGAGAATGCATGAGGAAACCTTCAGAAAAACCATTAGCGAAGTAGGATTAAACCCTTACATGGTTGAAGTTGTAAATCTGAGGGAGCAATGCTCTTGGTGTCATAGCGACGAACCGGAAAAAGCAACGGAAAAAGCGAAAAAACTCGTTAAGATGGGAGTCTTCCGTGCTTCCCTGCTAGAACCACTTGAAAAATTTAAGGTTAAGGCTGAAAAAAGCGTTTTAGTTCTTGGAGGAGGAATTGCTGGAATTCAAGCATCCCTAGACCTTGCAGATTTAGGATTCAAAGTATACTTAGTTGAAAAAACACCTAGCGTCGGCGGGAGAATGGCTCAGCTTGACAAAACCTTTCCAACTCTTGACTGCAGTGCATGCATATTAACTCCAAAAATGGTTGATGCCGCAAGACATCCGAACATAAAAATTATAACTAATGCTGAAGTGGAAAGCGTTGACGGCTTTGTTGGAAACTACGAAGTCACGATTTTCAAGAAACCACGCTACGTGGACGAAGATAAGTGTACTGGCTGCGGAGAATGCGAAAAAGTATGTCCAGTTGAGCTACCAAATGAATTTGAAGTCGGATTGGGGAAAAGAAAGGCAATTTACCGACCGTTTCCACAAGCCGTTCCAAATGTATATACAATTGACAAAAGAGGGATTCCGCCATGTCGTGCAGCATGCCCAGCGGGAGTAAACGTGCAAGGTTACGTCGCCCTCGTTTCTCAAGGGAAGTTTAAAGAAGCATACGAACTAATAAGGGAAGCCATACCACTACCTGCCGTTTGCGGTCGAGTATGCTTCCATCCATGCGAAAACGAATGCGAAAGAGGGAAACTTGACGAGCCACTAGCAATAAACGCCATAAAACGTTTCGTAGCAGACTATGTAGAAAAAGAACTTAAAGAAAAACCAGAACCTTTCCCAAAGATCTACGAAGAAAAAATAGCAGTAATAGGTTCTGGACCAGCTGGATTAGCTGCAGCCTATCACTTGACAAAGGAAGGCTATACTGTAACAGTTTTTGAAGCTTTACCCGAACCAGGCGGAATGCTTAGAGCAGGAATACCAGAGTATAGACTTCCTAAAGATGTTTTGAAAAGAGAAATTGAATATTTGAAGTCTATGGGCATAGAATTTAAAACGAATATGAAATTCGGTGCAGATTTTGGCTTAAACGACCTAAGGAATATGGGTTACAAGGCGGTCTTTATCGGAGTTGGCGCACAGAAATGCCGTAAACTTAAAATTGAAGGTGAAGATTTAAACAGAGTTTTTCCTGCGCTTGAATTTTTGAAAAAAGTGAATTTTGGAGAAAAAGTTGAAATTGGAAATAAAGTTGCGGTAATTGGCGGTGGAAACGTTGCTGTTGATGCGGCAAGAACCGCCTTAAGGCTCGGAGCAAAAGAGGTTTATCTCCTTTATAGAAGGTCTAGGGAAGAAATGCCAGCTTTTAAGCCAGAGGTTGAACAAGCCGAGAGAGAAGGCGTAAAAATACAGTTTTTGGTTGCTCCTAAACGGATTATTGGCGAAAATGGAAGGGTTAAAGCTATCGAATGCATTCGCATGCGCTTAGGCGAACCAGACGAAACTGGAAGAAGGAAGCCTATTCCAATAGAAGGCTCAGAGTTAATAATAGAAGTTGACACCGTGATTCCAGCGATTGGTCAAAAATTAGATACGGATTTGCTTCCAAGGGAGATTGAATTGGACTCTAAAGGAAACATAAAGGTTGATCCAGTAACTTTGCAAACAAACATTCCATACGTGTTCGCTGGTGGGGACGCTGTTTTGGGACCAGCAACCGTTGTTGAAGCGTTTGCTACTGGCAAGGAAGCTGCGATTTCAATTCACCGTTACTTACGTGGGGAAGACCTTAGGGCTGGAAGAAGAGAGGAACGTTCAGTTGTTAGAGATGTTCCGAAAGAAGAGGTTGAAAAGAAGCCTAGGCAAATGATGCCGACTTTGAGGGTTGAAGATAGAATTGGAAACTTTAGGGAAGTTGAACTTGGATTTAACGCTGAAATGGCAGTTGAAGAGGCTAAGCGTTGTCTCGCGTGTGGCGGATGCTCAGAATGCATGGAATGCCTAAAAGCATGCGAACTTGAAGGAACAATAATACATGACCAAAAACCTGAAAGAATAAAAGTGAAAGTTGGAGCTATCCTTATCGCTATTGGCTCAGAAATATTTGACGCTACAAAAATTGGAGAATTTAGCTACGGAAAATTCAAAAATGTAATTTCAAACCTTCAATTTGAAAGATTATGCAATGCTTCAGGTCCAACTGGCGGAAAAATACTCTGTCCTGAAAGTGGCAAAGTCCCTAAAAGCATAGCATTTATTCAATGTGTTGGAAGCAGAGATGCAAGATTTCACGAATATTGCTGTAGAATTGGATGCATGATAAGCTTGAAGCAAGCTATTTTGGCAAAGGAGAAGCTCGGCGAAGAAGCGGAAGTTTACATATGCTTCAATGACATTCGAGCATTTGGTAAGGGATATGAAGAATTTTATAAAAGGGCAAGGAAAATGGGTGTTCGTTTTATAGCTGGGCTTCCATCCGAAATACACAAAAATAAGGATGGGTCTCTTTACTTTGACGTTTATGAACTTTCAACAAACAAGCTTTTAAGAGTGAACGCCGACCTAGTGGTTTTAGCCACAGGGCTTGTGCCAAGCCCAGACTTCGAAAAAATACAGTCCATTTTCAACTTGTCAAGAAGCCCAGACGGCTTTTTCATGGAAGCTCATCCAAAACTTAGACCCCTCGAAACATTCACCAACGGAATCTTCTTAGCAGGAACATGCCAAGGTCCCAAAGACATTCCGGATACCGTGGCTCAAGCCAGCGGTGCAGCCATGAAAATAGCTGATTTATTGGCAAAAGGCGAAATTGAAATAGAGCCGTTAATCGCTAAAATAGACGAGGAATTATGTAGCGGATGCGGAATTTGCCGAGACGTTTGCTCGTATAGGGCAATTGAATTAAAACCCGTTATAGAAGATGGTGAAGAAAAGTTGAAGGCTGAAGTCATTGAAGCCATGTGTCAAGGTTGCGGCTCCTGCTCCTCTGCATGTCCAAGTCACGCCATAAAAATGCAACATTACACAGACCAGCAAATCTTAGCTCAGATAAGAGCTGCCTTAACATGAGGTGAAAATAAATGAGCTTAATTGATTTAATGACCATGGGTAAACCAAATTTAGAGTTGCGTAAGAAAATTTTAGCTAGAATAAGTGAATATGCCCCTCAAGACTGTTTTAAATGCCTGCGTTGTACGAGTGGATGCACAGCCTTAAAACTTCTAGAACTAAAACCGCATGAGATTGTTAGCCTAGTTAAATTCGGCTTTATAGACGAACTAATCACCTCAGACATAATTTGGACATGTGCAACATGCCTAAAATGTAAGGAAAGATGCCCTCAAAGAGCTACACCTTACGATGTGATAATGATGCTGAGAAATCTAGCCGTAGAACAAGAAGCCAAGGTTCCAGAAGCCCACTTAAAAACTGTTTCACAAATTTTAGAAACCGGACTCGCCCAAACCGAACAAAAAGTTATAACTAAAGATGGAAAAAGCTTATCACGTGAAGAATTGGGGCTTCCAAGCATAAAGTATCCGAGTGACATGTTTAAAACAGTTTTTCTAAAAGCTGAAACAGAGGAGTGAGAATATTTTCTTTGCCGGAAACCGAAAGATCTTTCAGGGGAAGCGCCTGTTTAAGGCTTTTTTCCAGCTGCCGAAGGGGAATCTCCAACATGTAAACCAGTAACAGAGACACCATAAAGGAA
>JAOZNA010000068.1 GCA_029934005.1 Candidatus Bathyarchaeota archaeon | reverse complement strand
GTTTAAAGATTATTGTTGGTGGTCCTGGTGTTTGGCAGTTTAAGTTTAGGCCTAAATTTGTTGAGAAGTATGGTATAGATTGTATTGTTGACGGGGAAGCTGAAAAGGTTGTGGGTAGAATAGTAAGTAAGGCGCTTAAAGGCGAAGAACTCCCAAAATACTATGAAGTGAAAATTAAGGAGGTTCCTCGGCTTGAGGAGATTCCGGATATTGTGGCTCCTTCTATTAATGGTTTGGTTGAGATTGGGCGTGGTTGCTGTAGGGGATGCAGCTTTTGCAGCGTTACGCTTAGACCGTTAAGATGGTATCCATACGAAAAAATCCTAAAAGAAATAGAGGTGAACATTAGAAGCGGTTATACCAAAGCTGTTTGTCTTCATGCAGAAGATGTTATGCTTTATGGCTCAAAAAATACTATACCTAATGAAGATAAACTTGTTAAACTTCATAAACTTGTTATGGAAAGATGCGCCTCAATTGGATGGAGCCATTCCTCGTTGGCCGCTGTGGCTGCAAATCCTAAGGCATTATCCGGAGTTTCAGAAGTTATACTTGAGACTCAACCTTGGTGGGGAGCAGAAATAGGAATAGAGACGGGATCGGCAAGGCTTATAGAAAAGGCTATGCCGGCGAAAGCGCATCCTTTCAAACCGAAAGATTGGCCGCAAGTTGTTAGAACCGCCATGGGATTGATGCATGACCACAATTTTGTGCCTGCATGTACGCTTATTGTTGGATTACCGCAGGAGACAGAAGAAGACGTTATAGAAACCATAGAGTTAATGGATGACCTTAAAAAATTCAGAAGCCTAATCGTACCATTATTCTTCGTGCCTATGGGTAGGCTCAAAAACGAAGAATGGTTCAAAGAGGAGGAGATGAATGAGCTTCACAGAGAGCTTCTAATAAAGTGTCTGAAACATGACATTTACTGGGTTAGAGAACTTATAAAAATGGCATTTTACGGCAAACCCTACGATGTCATCTTGAGGTTTCTATACGACTTATTTGTAAAGGTTGTAGAGTATAAGGTGAGTAAAAGCAAAATTTTGCGTAGTTCTACTATGTAGGTGAAAGTAAACGAGGTATGAGTTTTGAGTTTATGCTTTGCCTAAATGGTTGTTTTTTCTCGTTCAACCTCAGAGATGACATCTTCAATTATTTCCATTGCAGCGTCGACGAGTTCACGAGTTATAATCAGTGGTGGAGCAATTCTTAGGGTTGAAACTCCACATGTGATTATTGCTACTCCCCGTTTCCAACTTCGCATCATAATTTCCTTAGCTAGGTCTGGAGCAGCTTTCTTCGAATCCTTGTCTTCAACAATTTCCACACCTATCATCAAACCTTTACCTCGGACATCGCCTACAATTTTGCTTCTTTCCTTAAGTTCATTTAACCTCTTAAGTATGTAGTTTCCTTGTCTAGCTGCATTTTCAAGCAAGTTCTCTTCTTTAATAGTATCAATAGCGGCTGCAGCCGCTACGCATGCTAAGGGGTTTCCGCCGAAAGTGCTTGCATGGGAACCACCTTCCCAATCCATGATTCTTGCCCTTGCAATGATAGCGCCTAAAGGCAGCCCAGAAGCTAGCGCTTTAGCCATGCATATTATGTCTGGTTCAACTTCCCAATGCTCAATCGCAAACCATCGCCCAGTTCTTCCCATTCCAGCTTGAACTTCGTCATCTATCAATAAAATTCCATACTTGTCAGCAAGCCTTTTTAATCTCTGGAAAAATCCTTCTGGAGGCACAACATAGCCGCCTTCGCCTTGAATTGGCTCAAACAATATGGCAGCAACTTCCTCTGGTGGAACATACTTATGTAAAACGTATTCGTCTATGTAGTCTATGCACCAGTAGTTGCATTCCGGAAAGTTTTGCTTAAAGGCGCAGCGGTAACAATATGGATATGGCACATGGGTTACTCCAGGCATCAGTGGAAAGAAGTATTTTCTTTGTACTGGTTTGCTTGCTGTAAAGGAGAGTGAACCTGTGGTTCTGCCGTGGAATGCTCCAATAAAACCAATAAATCTTGGTTTACGAGTGTGCCACTTAGCAAGTTTAATGGCTGCCTCAACAGCTTCAGTTCCGCTGTTTCCATAATAAACTTTCTTATCAAATTTTCCAGGAGTTATTTCACATAGTTTCTCAGCTAAGTCAACAACTTCTTTGTAGTAAAAGTCGGTGTTTGAATAATGCAGGAACCTTTCAAGCTGTTTCTTAATAGCTTTAATAATGTTCGGATGGTTATGCCCAACGTTCATGCATACTAGGCCTGAGTTAAAGTCTATGTATTCATTTCCGTCTACGTCCCTAACTATGCATCCACTTGCTGATTCAACCACAAGGGGGTAAAAACGCACATAAGAAGGTGATATGAGCCTTTCGTCTTTCTCTATAAGTTCGCGGGCTTTTGGACCTGGGGGTCTTACAACGATTTTTGGGTATTCTGCCATACATGTCACCTTTCGGATTGGAAATTAACCTCTAAGAACCAAGTTTATAAATATATCTATACTTGTGTAGATTTAAATTTAGAAAAAAGGAAGGGTTTTGGTTGTTGTTTATGGTCTTTCTAGGGTTATTTCTATTGTTGAAACGTTTGATTTTTGCCCCTCGGCACGTTCAATTTCTTCGGTTCCAATGTTTATGCTTTTGACTTCTAGGTCTTTAGCGAATGTTCTTCGTAGAAGTTCAACTGTGTCAACGGCTCTGCTTATCGCTCTTCCTCTGGCTTTCACTATTATTTGTTTGGCGCCGCTGTTTAGGAATGTAAGGCATGCAACTACGTAGTTCATCACTGGTTTTCTACCAATCAAAACGGTGTTTTGGCCGGGGGCAGAGGCAGTTTCTGGCTTCTCTTCCGTCACATCTTAACCTCCTTTATATTTCATGTTGATAGTTCATGGCGGGCGCTAGTAAAGCAACATAAATAATTTAAGACGAACTCTTATAGTTTTCTCCCTTTCTCGAAACAAGTCATTAGCAAGAAATCATTTTCTTATAGTTTTCCCATGTTTCGTCAACCCATCTCTGAATTTCCATGATGTCTTGGTCTGTTAGATGCCTAAATCTACCTTGCAACTTCAAATATTCCCTAACTGGTTTACGTTTTTCCTTATTGAGTAATCCGCTGCTTGGAGGGTTCAACTTGAACTTTCCGTTTTCAATCTCGAAAAGTGCCCACATACCTGTTTGAACTGCAAGTCTTCCTATCTCGATGGTCTTGTTGTGGGGGAAGCGCCAACCAACAGGACATGGTGAAAGAATGTGAATGTATTTGGTTCCTTTAATTTCCTTTGCTTTTCTAAGTTTTCTGATGAAGTCAAGAGGATATGATGGGATAGCGGTTGCAACGTAGGGAATTCCATGAGCCGCCATAATTAACGGCATATTCTTCTTGTGCTCTCTCTTACCAGTAGGCGTTGTTGTTGTCCATGCACCAAAGGGAGTTGCACCACTACGTTGCATTCCAGTATTTCCATAAGCCTCATTATCATAACAAATGTAAATGAAATCCGTTCCCCTTTCAGCTGCTCCAGAAAGAGCCTGTAAACCTATGTCTACTGTGCCTCCGTCACCAGCCCATCCAATAACGGTTACGTCCTTAATTCCGCGTCTCTTCAAAGCTGCAACTACGCCTGAAGCCGCAGCTCCGGTTGCCTCAAAAACTATGTTTAACATAGGTACGTTAAAGGCTGCGTATGGATAAGGACCTTGAATAACTGTGGTGCAGCATGCGGGCACTATCATGATTATACGTGAACCTAAAGCTTTAAACAATAGTCTAAGCGAAATTGCGGAGCCGCAACCTGCGCAAGCCGGGTTTCCCTTTAGCAAATATTCTTCTTTTGGGAGTTCTTTAATTGTGACCATTTTAATCCCTCAGCTTCCACCAAACAATTTCCTTTTCAATTTTTCCTTTTTCCATCCAATTCCAAGATTTTTTGGCTATTTTTTCTATATCACGGAAAGTTACGTCTCTTCCACCTATTCCAGCTAGAAATCCAGAAATAAGCGGGGGGTCTCCGGTTATTTGCCTTGGATAAAGTGAAGCTTTAATTTCTGAAAATAGAAAGCCTTCAAATCCGAAGGATACATGGCGGTCAATGGCTGTAAACATTCTGGCTGTTTCGGCTAGTTCTCTGAAAACTTCTTTTGGGAAAGGTCTAAAGGCACGGACACGGGCTAAACCAACCTTGTATCCTTCTTGGCGTAGGTTATCAACTGAAATTTTTGCTTCAGCCCCCATAGTTCCCATAGTAACAAGCACAAGTTCTGCATCTTCACATCGATACCTATCAACGAGGCCCCCATGCCTAAAACCGAAACGTTCACCATACTCCTTATCAACTTCTTCAATAATTTTCTTGGAATTTTCCATTGCTTGCTGAATCATATAACGAAATTCCATATACCACTCGGGAGAAACAAGAGGCGCATGAGAAAACGGATTATCAACATCAAGCACCCATCCAGGCTCGTAAGGTGGTAGAAAATCATCTATTTCCTCTTGATCCGGAATTTTCACCGGCATAGCAGTATGCGATAGAATGAATCCTTCTGAGCATACCATGGCGGGAAGCAAAACACGTTTATCCTCACATATTTTATAGGCTTGAATTATGGTATCAAATACTTCTTGGTTGTCTGCGCAGTAGAACTGTAGCCACCCAGTATCTCTTTGTGAAAGAGAATCGCTATAATCAGGCCAAATGCTCCATGGAGCTCCCATGGCGCGGTTGATAACAGCCATAACTATTGGAAGTCTGGAGCCTGCGGCCCAATGTAGTACTTCATGCATTAGAGCTAAGCCATGCGCTGAAGTTGCGGTAAATGCTCTTACGCCAGCTGCTTCTGCTCCTACACAAGCAGCCATGGCGCTGTGTTCGGATTCAACGCGAATATAATCGGCGTCCATTTCTCCGCTTTCAACGAATTCTGCGATTTTTTCGACTACTGTGGTCTGTGGGGTGATTGGATAGGCGGCAACTACTTGTACTCTTGCGGCTTTGGCTGCGTAGGCTGCTATGTGGTTTGCGGTGTCAATGATAACTTTTGCCATTAGTCTTCTTCCTCCCTTTTCATGGTTATGGCTTTAGTTGGGCATTCATTTGCGCAAATTCCGCATCCTTTGCAGTATTCGTAGTCTATTTTTGGGGAATCGTCTTCTTGGCGTTCTATGCATCCTTCTGGGCAGAAAATCCAGCAGAAAAGGCAACGTGTGCATTTTGAATAATCTATTACGGGTTTGAATGTTCTCCATTCTCCAGTTTTTCCCATGCTTCCAATCATAGGCACTGATAGCGGAGTTATAGGTAAATCCTCTCGTTTTTGTGGAATTTTAACTTCTAACTTCACCATTTTAAATTCACCATCCCCTAATTACCTGATTATAGGCAATTTCGGCGGCTTTGGCGTTTTTTTCACCTGCACTTCCACTCCACCTTTCTTTAATAGCTTCAATTACGCTTTCAAGTTTAAATTCTTCAGTGACTTTTGCGAACGCACCAACCATAGCTGTGTTTACAACTGGTAATCCAGCTACAAGTAGTTCAAGTTTAAGGGCGATTCCAGTTGCGTCGACTGTTGCGACGCGGAAATTACGGAAATTTGTCATTTCTTCAGGTTTTTTTCTTGTATTAATTAAAATTATTCCGTTTTCTTTAAGTCCTTCAGTTACGTTGATGGTTCTAATTAAAGAAGGCGCGAAAACGAGCACGTAGTCTGGGTTATAAATTTGGCTGTGCAAGAGGATTTCTTTGTTGCTTATCCTTGCAAATGCTTTTACTGGGGCTCCTCGTCTTTCAGCTCCAAAATAGGGAAAAGCTTGAGCCCATTTTCCTTCTTTGTAGGCTGCTGTGGCGATAAGTTCAGCGGCGGTTACGCCTCCTTGTCCGCCTCGACTATGAATTCTAATCTCTTTAATCAATAGTTAGCGCCTCTAAATGGTGTGGTTTAGAATTAGAGTTGAATGTTGCTCATTAAAATACTTTTCCAGCCTATGTAAGTTTCATGTTTTATGGTTTTATGATATTATAGAGTTTTTGAGGCTTGTTAAATCTATTTTGAAAAGTTTTATTTGGAAAGTGGAGAAAATAAGTGAGTTTGACTTGAATTTGGTGGTTTGATGGAGGAAACTTCGAGGTATTATGCTCTGCTTAAAGACCCTGCACGTAGGAAGATTATTGAGGTGTTGGGTGAAAGGGAAAGGATAGGTTTTAAGGAGCTTAAACAGATTTTGGGTTTAGGTGTTGGAACAGTCTATTATCATCTTGACATGCTTTCTGATTTTATTGTTCAGGATAAGAATAGGAAGTATATGTTGAATGAGAATGGAAGGCTTCTTTATCGTTCAATGAAGGAAGGAACGTTGCCACCAACTTTAGGTGCAAAAACTGCTTTAAGCAGTAAAATTGGAAAATGGATTTTCTTAACACCACTCTTTCTAAAGACCGAAAAGCCTGAAAGAATTTTGCCTTTATCAATAGCCATAATGGTTTTTGGAGGATTAGGCTGCGCAATGATGGAGCTAGAACCCTTCCTCTTTTTTTACTTTCCCTTCAGTATATATAAATTTGAAACGTTGATGGCGTTTTACCTAATAAGCTGGGTAAGCCTTTTCCTATTTTCCGATGCCTTAATCTACCTTCTCTACAGAAGGGTTGGAGGAGAACTTCAGCTATTTGCGTGCTTAGGCATTGCTTCGCTCCCTTTAGCGATATTTCCATACATGATCATGTTTCTATCATACAACATAGCAAAATACTTGCTATTAGCATTCCAAATATGGAGTTTGCTTTTGACTTCTGCAGCATTCACCTTCGGGAAAGGATTACGCTTAGACAAGTCAATAATAATAAGCTTGATAATACTGTACCTAAACGTAATAATGCTCTTTATCTTAGGAGAATTTCCATAAATGAAAGGGAAATGACTGATTCTATTTAGACTTAACGGCAACAAGATTTCTTATGATATCTTTTAACATATTCATAATATTCTCTTTTGTCTCGAAGGTTTGCCCACAACATTCGTACTTTTCTTTTTCTTTCTTTGTCTTACACATCTTACCAACTATGTCTGGCTATAATTGCCAAAGTCAGAATATAAACGTGATAAGTACGTATATGGCGTACTTTAGGAGAGCTATAATAAACTTCTAAAGTTCGAGTTTTCTAGAACCTTTATTTTTGAAAGTTCTAGTTTTTTCGAACCGATTTCCTTAAAAAACAGTTTTACAAAAGATATTTTTGGTGAATAAGGATGAAAATAAACAAAAATAATGTATTGGCTCTCGGCACAGTTCTTCTCTTAATCTTGCCACTGACTTTGACGCTGGTTCCTACTGCTAAAGCTAGTGATGTGATGGTAGCGTCTGATAAGTTGCCAGTGCAAATAAAACCTAACTATAAGGGGTTATGGTATAAGTTTGAAACTCCGTTAATAACACTTCTGTTTCCAGCAGCCGGAAAGAAGCCCATGTTTATTTGGTGGTACACAAATGATTCCAGCCATGTGTACGTGATAAAATTCAAGGGACTCATCGAGTATCTCACTTTCGATGAACCATATTACATCAAGAGGTTCCAAGCCGATGAACTGATTATACGTGAAAAAATAATGAAAGATTTCGTTGAACCAAAAGTACCGCATCCTCATGACAGGGAAATGATTAACAAATCTATGTGGTTCTTGCCCATTCTTGGCATGCATCCACCATACCTGCCTTTCAGCGGATGCAAATGGAAACTTGATCCTCCGACGCTTGTAGAGACTGAAAATTCAACTTATTGGGCTTTTAATTTCACATTAGAAAGGACGCCCATGCCTATGTTCGACTTTGCGGAAGGAAACATACAAATAAGATGTAGATTCTACAATACAACCACCACAGAGATACCGGATGAAGATTATCCACAGTACAATTATACGGTTGCGGCTGGTCAGTTGAAATTTGACTTTGTTGTAAGTAATTGGGAGTGGAATATAGACAAACTTGAACCTTTCCTCGAATGGCTGAAAGAAGAATACGGAATTGAAA
>JAOZNA010000067.1 GCA_029934005.1 Candidatus Bathyarchaeota archaeon | reverse complement strand
AGACGAGGAAGGTTTTGAAGATGTTTCTGTTAGGTGGCTGATTTCTGAAAGAGACGGGGCGAAAAACTTTGCGATGAGATGTTTTGAAATAAAGCCTGGCGGAAAAACAGCTTTACATAGGCATGATTGGGAACATGAAGTTTTCATTTTGAATGGAAAGGGAACTGTGATTTGCGGTGACGTTGAAAAAGAGATTAGCGCTGGCTATGTTATTTTCATTCCGCCTAACGCCCCACACTGTTTCAAGAATACTAGCAACGAGATCCTTCGGTTTCTATGTTTGATTCCATATAAGCGCTAACATTCAACATGATGTTTGTGAGTGACAAGTTTTATCAGAAGTTACATTTTATAATTGTTGATTGGCGAGTGAAGTATAGTTTGACGCGGGAAAGGTTTATTGGTTGTATGGTGGGAAGTGCGGTTGGAGATGCACTTGGCTGTTCTTTTAAAGGGATTTGGCAGAGAGAGTTGAATATTGAGGATTTTTGTTTTTCTGGGCGCTGGACCGATGATACGCATATGATGATTGGTGTTGCTGAATCTTTAATTGAAAATAGGGGATTAAATGCTGATCATTTGATGAAAACTTTCATTCGAAATTGGGAGGCTGAACCTTGGAGGGGTTATGGTCCTGGTCCACCTAGGATTTTTCGTTTGGTGAAATCTGGAGTTTCTTGGAGGGAAGCTGCAAGGGGGCTTTATGGTGGTCAAGGTTCTTTTGGTAATGGAGCTGCTATGAGGGTTGCTCCTGTTGGTTTATTTTATTACGATGATGACGTGGAAGTGTTGAGGAAGATGGCTTATAGGTCAGCTGAGGTTACGCATATGCATGAGCTTGGAAAGGAAGGCGCTGCTGTTCAGGCTTATGCTGTAGCTTTGGCTGTTAAAGCTGAAAGGGAAAGTTTTGATCCTGTAGAGTTTTTGCGGAAAATAGCTGATTTTGCCAGAAATAGGGTTTATAGGGAAAAGTTGGAGAGGGCTATTTTTATGCTTGATGAGGATGATAGGAAACGGGTTGTTAGGGGTCTTGGTAATACTGTTGAAGGATTTAATTCTGTTCCTACGGCGATTTATTGTTTCGCGAAGAATTATCAGAGTTATGTAGGGGCGGTTTTTTATGCTGTTAGTCTTGGTGGAGACACCGATACAATAGGTGCTATGACGGGGGCTATTGCGGGAGCTTATCATGGAGTTGATGGTATACCGCGGGCTTGGATGGAGAAGCTTGAGAGGTTTGATTACATAAAGAAGCTTGCTGAAGAGCTTTGGGAATTAAAAAGCTCTAGTATTTAGTTCCCGATTTAAGTTTGTTCTTGTTTTTCTGTGCTTTTTTGTTTTCTTTCTAGGAACATTTTGTCTAAATAATCGTGGAAGAAGAACCAGATTGCGAATACTCCCACGGATATTCCGACTCCAAGTGATAGCCCGGTTATTAACGCGCTTTTTACATGTTCGCTTAGAGCTGTTACATCGACAAGCATGGCGGTGATTAACAGGAGAATTATGAATAATGTGTAGCCTCTGAGTCTTGTTTCCACGCGGATTCTGCTTATGGCTACTCCGAAGATTGAGAATAGGATTATTGCTATTATGATTATGCTTATTACTCTGGCTCCGTAGTATATCGCTTCAGTCACTAGCTGTATATATTGAGCTTCTAGGAATAGGTGAACTACAGCGTAGAAGGATATGAGTGCTACACCTACATCTGCCAGGAAAACTAGGAGATTGCTTAGAGAGAAGGGAAACGCAAAACCTGCGATTTTCTGGATTATTTCATCTAATTTAGCGAATCTAAGCAACTTTCTTAGGGAAATGTTTAGAATTTTGATTATTAGAAAGGTTAAGGCGAAGATTATTAGGGCTATGAAAATTTTTGGCATTAATGAGGCTAGGTCTTGGGCGATTTGACGAAGTGATTCGGTGAATAATTCCCATGGATTTCCATTGACCACCACAAACACCTTTTCGAATCATGAAAGAAATAATAAATAAAATTTGCTTTTAAGCCATGATAATTGTTAGAAATCGGTATATAACATATAATGTGGCTAAAACAAGGGTTAAAGCGAATAATCTTAGAGTAGTAAAAGCTGTTTCTTTAGAAATTTCAACTGTAACTTTGTAGCCTATCATGCTGTTTCGGTAAAGAATAAAGGAGTATGTCCTAGCAACATCTTCATGAATTATTGCAACCTCTGGAATTGTAAACAAGGTCAAAAGAACGGAGACAATTAAAACAATAAATATCATGGAGAAAGCAGCAACATAACATTCTTTAACCACAATACCTACTGGAGCAGCTAACACCAATGCTAAGTTTCCCAAAACCGCTAGCAAAATACTCGATCTGACAGCTCCAAACCATTTCTTGTATTTTGCAAAAAGGAAGTTTCCGAGGAAGTTTGCGCCTGTATACGTGAAAGAATTAAACGCGGAAATAAATAGGTGTAGTGTGGGAACTGGCACAAGCCATATTAACAATGGGTTTAATGCATTTAAAACGTGGCTTGTTCTTAGGGTTTTTAATGATTTTTTGTTCCAGACCATCGAGGCAATTATGCTTGAAACTGTTCCAATAAGGTTTATTGATGCAGCTAAGTAGTCTGGACTGTTTAGACCCTTCATTATGTAGGGAGTCCATACCATTCCGAGGAGGTTCCCTCCGATAAGGAATATTACGAAGAATAGGGATGTTGAGAATACTCTTTCTGGTTCCTCTACTGCTTTAGGTAGTGGTGCGCCTTCAAGATGTGAAAGGTCTAAAAAGGCTATTAGGAATGTTGAAAGAAGCCCTATGGTTGCTCCTAAAAAGAAGATGTAAATGAATTTCTCTTCAGTCTGGAGAAAAGCCAGAAGGAAAACTCCTAAGGCGAAACCTAGAATGTTTGATGCTCCACCGCTAGCTGAACGTTTAGCTAAAACATCCTTCACGTCATTTTCTTCTAGAGAGCCGTAAATTGCGAAATTCATGAATGTGCTAACTAAGAAGGAAAATATCATGTATAGTGAATAAACTGTTAGGATGAAAAGTGGATTATTGACGAGAGGGATTAAGAACCACATGGCTCTTTCCATTCCGTGGAAAAGTACCAGCTTAAGCTTCACTCTACTTGTGATGAACGAGGATTTTTCATAAAGCAATACGCCAATTACTATTGCAAGAAATGCGGAGAACAACATTACTACGGATATTCCCTCTATTCCAAACCCCATGGACACTAGGAATATGACAAACAATCCTCGTGTAATAGCAAGGTAAGCTCCAGCAAAAGCAAGTTCAAGAACTAAAATCCACTTAAACTTTAAAAGTTCACTCCTTTTCATAGCCTTCTACAGCTCACCTCCATCAACTCCAACTTTGAATTCTCTCCCAATCTTTAAAGTTATGGTGAATCTTTAAGATTCAAATTCGAATTTTTAAACAATTCTTAAAAGCACGCAAGTATAGGTTCTCTGTGAACCATATGAAATTCGAACCATTTGACATTGGAAGATTTCTCATAGTTCCTGGGAAAAGGTTTCATTTAGCCTTGATTAAGGCAAAGGTAAGAGCTGGAGTTATGGAAAAACTTGCTTCCATTACTAGGAAGTATGGTGTAAAGATTGTTTACCTTTCATATTCAATGCAGAGGGAGTATGGGAAACCAATAACCGCCATAGCTTTCCTTGACATGACAGACTCAACCATAACGGCTGAAGAACTCGCAAAAGAAGTTAGAGCGTTAGATGTTGTAGAAGAAGTTAGGGAAGTAAAGCCTGAAATTGAAGGTTTCATCTATGATATGCTTTCCTTCCCACTGGTTATAGGAAAGGATAGAGTAATAATTCTTAGGGAACAGGGAATAAAAGGGATAATATGTGGTTTAAGAAAACGTTTAGGCTCGGCTGCAGAAGCCATTCAATATTTCTTAGGATTTGAAGCTGGTTTAGAATATGGAAAGAGCCACATAAAACTCGGAAAAGCTTTAGGAATTAAAAAGGCATCAGAAATTTTTTCGAAAATTAGTGCTCCACTCTTCACACCAATAGGATTTGGACTTATGGAAGTCGTGAAAATAACCGATGAACCGCCCTATGCTCTTATAAGAGTCTATAGATGTTTCGAATGCGAATGTTGTGATGAGAAAACAGAAAGACCTTACAGTCATTTGGTAAGAGGAATGTCAGCCGGACTCTTCACATCGCTCTTTAAAACGGAAATGTTTGCAAGAGAAACAAAATGTATAGCGAAAGGCGACCCATATTGTGAATTCGAGATTATACCACAAAAAGATAGAAAAAGTAAAATTATGTGATTCATACTATCTTTCAAGGAGGAATTACTTGGAGAAAATTATTGGGTACTGTGGAATAATTTGTTCTGAATGCCCAGTTTTCTTGGCAACTCAAAAGGATGATGATGAAAAAAGACGGATGGTAGCTGAAATGTTCACTAAACAGTATGGAAGGGAGTATAAAGCAGAAGACATAAACTGTAAAGGTTGCACAAGCGATAGTTCGCAAATATTCCATTATTGCGAAACATGCGAAATAAGAAAATGTGCAAGAGAAAGAAAAATTGAAAACTGCGCTTACTGCACAGACTACCCATGCGAAAATTTATCGAAGATATTTGCTTCCTATCCAAAAGCCAAGGAAACCTTGGACAGCATCAAGTATGGAACCGGCTGAAAAAAGTTAATGAAACTTTCCTCACTTTCTAGCTCCGTCTAAATTTTCAAATACCACGATTTAAAATCTAGATTAGGATTTACACCTAGAGGTATTCTTATGCTTCCGCCAAACATCCAAGTAGAAGTTAAAAAGATAAACTTACAAGAAAAAACACTAAAATCCGTTAAAGACCACGTTGCAACCGAGGTTCCAATTAACATTTACGTAAACAATAAACCTCTCATAACCTTATTCTCTTCACCAATTCAAATAAAGGAACTTGCCATAGGATGGTTGCTCAGCCAATCCATAATAAAAACAACTAACGAGATAGAAAAAATTCAAATTGAAGAAAACAATGTTAAAATAAGTTGCATTAACGAAGTTGAAGCAAGAACAACAAGAATGGTGAATTCGTCTTGCGGTTCAACCGTGGAAGACTTCCTTTACCTAATTGACAAAATGAAAAAACCCTATGTTACCTCAAGCTATAAAGTTAAGGCAGAGAAAATCTTAGAATTCATTAAAGTTCTTAACGAAAAAGCAACCATATTCAAGTCAACAGGCGGTACCCATTCAGCAGCGATTTTTCACCTTAACAGAATGGCTGCTTTTACCGAAGATGTCGGGAGACATAACGCTGTTGACAAAGCTATTGGATTAGCTGCATTGAAAAAAGTGGACTTCTCAAGGTGCGTCTTAGTGAGTAGTGGTAGGCAACCAGCCAACATGATTTTAAAAGCAGCACGTGTCGGCATTCCAATAATAGCATCAATCGCTGCGCCAATCTACTCTGGCATTCAAGCAGCTACCAAAACCGGCATTACACTCATATGCTTTGTTAGAAAATATAAAATGAACGTTTACAGCCATCCGGAAAGAATAATTTTCGACAATTCAGCTTAAAACAATTTCAGAACCATTTATTTTAGAAGTTCCTCCAAAATTTTCTCTACTTCTTTTCTCTCGTTAAGGTTCTTCAACAATATTTTCCCAGTCTTATACAACCTCATTTGAACACCTTTAAATGAAATCTCATAGACCAGCCCCGAAAAGGACTTTTCGATTTTCCCACGTTCCAAAATCTTCTTCATCGCCTCATTTCTCTTATTAAACCTTAACATAACGATAAAATGCCTTTCTTCTCCGCATGTTTCTTCAATATTGGCAACATAATCATTTAAAATCGACATTTCAAACCTTCTCTATCTGCTTCAAAACTTCAATGAAACGGTCTACTTCCTCCCTTGTATTATACACGTAAAAACTTGCCCTAACAGTTCCCCCCTTCACTCCAAGCCTTTCATGAAGTGGATGAGCACAGTGAAGCCCACTTCTAACCATTATTCCAAACTGGTCGAGAAGCAAAGCTACATCATGAGGGTTCATACCATCTATGTTAAACGGAATTATCCCGCCCCTTTCGGAACTACGCCTCGGACCGTAAACCCTCACTTTCCCCAATTCCTTAAGCCTTTCCAACGCATATTCTGTCAGTTCCTTCTCATGACTGCGAACATTCTCCATTCCCAACCTTTTAAGGTATCTAACAGCCTCCATCAATCCAACTCCACCCGCAATATTCGGTGTCCCAGCTTCAAACTTCCACGGAAGCTCTGCCCAATCAGCCGTTACACTTCCGCTGGAAACTTCATATTTAACATCTCTTACCATGCCGCCTCCGGTAAGAAATGGTTCAATCTCATCCAACAATTCTTTTTTCCCATATAACACGCCTATTCCAGTTGGACCAAGCATTTTATGACCCGAAAAAGCATAAAAATCAACATCAAGCTTTTTTACATCAACTGGCATATGCGGAACTGATTGAGCTGCATCCACAATTACTACTGCGCCGTTTTCATGCGCAAGTTTAGAAACCCTTTCAACATCATTTATCGTTCCAGTCACATTCGACATATGACAAATACACACGGCTTTAGTCTTTGAACCAACCATATTTTCCAGCATTTCATAATTTAATGTCGCATCTTCATTTATGTCCACATATTTTACCTTAAACCCCTTTACTTTCGAAATCATTTCCCATGGAATCATATTGCTGTGATGTTCCATAAGCGTAGTAACAACTTCATCCCCAGCCTTTAAATTCTTAAAGCCCCAAGCGTAAGCCACCAAATTTAACGCTTCAGTAGTATTCTTTACGAAAACGATTTCCTGTAAATCCTTGGCATTAATGAAGTTGGCAACTTCCCTATGAGCCTTTTCATAAAGCTCCGAAGACTCTTGAGAAAGAGTATGAACACCTCTATGAACGTTAGAATTATACAGCTCATAATAACTTTTTACAGCCTCAATCACCTGTAGAGGTCTCTGCGAAGTCGCAGCATTGTCAAAATAAATAATGTTATTTCCATCTATCTTCCTATTAAAAATTGGGAAATCTTCCCTAACCTTATATGGATCAAACATTCTTTTTCTCCTCTTTTTTCGCCTTTTCTCCAATTCTTTTAGCTAAAACTTTAGCTAGTTCCTCTTCTTCAAGAGCTTGCTTCTCCTCAAAAGTTAGGTCTTCTGGAAGCCACTCTGGTTTTTCACCCTTCCTTTTATAGTAGAGCCTTATGGCTCTCCTCAAAGCTCCAACCGCAAGTATACCGCAATGAAACTTTATTGTTGGAAGCCCCCCAAGTTCTTCCGTTAATTTTTTCCATGAAACTTGCCATGCCTCCTTTATTGGCTTGTTCTTAATAATTTCTGTGAGTAAACTTGAAGTTGCAATGTTTGCTGCGCATCCGTAACTTTCAAAAGTTGCCTTCTCTATAACCTCCGTTTCTTCATTTATCTTCAAATAGAAAGTTATCATATCTCCACATGCAGGGTTTCCAGCAACCGCATAAACTGTTGCATCTTCCATTTTGCCAAGATTCTTTGGATTTCTGAAAAGCTCAAGAACCTTCGAGCTATAAGGTAATGGTGTTCTCGACATTTAACTCTCTCCCATTGAACCATAAATTTTCCTAAGCCTACCCACAGCCTCGGGTAAAACCTTCAAAACATATTTAACATCATCTTCCGCATGATAACGCGTAACTTTCATTAAGATGCTTCCATGAGCCTCTTCAAAAGCTCTTCCAATGGCAGTTAAAACATGGCTTGGCTGAAGAACCCTGCGTGTACATGCACTTCCACTTGAAACGTAGACTCCCTTAAAGCTAAGTTCCATAGTTAATGATTCGCCCTCACAACGTAAAAAGCTAATGTTCACATTATCTGGTGCTCTCTTATCGCTAGGGGAAGGACCATTCAAAATCGTATCCTTAATATTGGTTAAAATTCCATTAATCAGCATGTTCCTAAGCTTTTTCATATGAGTAACATTACGTTCAAAATTCTCAAACATAAGCTCAGAAGCCCTGCAAAAACCAACAATTAAAGGAGTATTTTCCACTCCAGGCCAAAGCTTCTGCGTTCCAATTTGTCCCTCAATTATCCGTTCAATTTTGGTTCCTTCCCTTACGTAGAGCGCTCCGATTCCTCTAGGCCCTAAAATTTTATAT
>JAOZNA010000066.1 GCA_029934005.1 Candidatus Bathyarchaeota archaeon | reverse complement strand
TTTCATCTATCCGGTTTTTCCTTAAGGCTTCTAGAGGATATTCTATTAACGTTTTTCCAAAAATATTGAGTAGGGGTTTAGGTTTACCATTTAACAGCGAGTTAAGTCTTTTTCCACGCCCTGCCGCCAGAATTACTGCTTTAATCATTCTAACGTTCACGTTTCCCTCGTATAAACTCCTCCACCCACTCTCTAGCCATGTAATCCGGCACTTGCTGAGGTGGATGCTTGAACGCATAAGCTGAAATGCTGATCAACGGACCAGCCACTTCTCTGTCTAACGCTATCTTAACTGCTCTGATAACGTCCACAACCATGCCTGCACTGTTCGGTGAATCCTCGACTTGAAGTCTAACATCGATTGTTACTGGCGTATCACCGAACTTTTTTCCTTCTATTCTTATGAAGCAGATTTTAGTGTCATTTAGGAACGGCACGTATCCGCTTGGTCCAGCCCAAGCATTGGCTTGATAGGGAATAAGGCTTGTTACAGCTTCTGTCTTGCTGACCTTCTTGGTTGTTAACCTGTCATCGGCAGTCATATTTAGGAAGTCCGTGTTTCCACCAACATTAAGCTGGTATGTTTTCTCTATTTCCACTCCACGCGCTACTAATAAGCTGGTTAGGGCTCTATGAACTATTGTTGCCCCTATTTGGCTTTTGATGTCATCTCCTGCTATTGGAATTCCCCTTTCTTCAAATTTCCCAGCCCATGTGGGATCGGATGCGATGAACTCTGGTATGCAATTGATGAAAGCAACTTTAGCATCTAAGCATGCTTGTGCGAGGTAACGTGAAGCCTTGTAGCTTCCAACGGGAAGGAAGTTGATGAGCATGTCTGCGTCTGTTTTTCTTAGCACTTCAGCGACATCTACGGGTTTTACTTCCTTTTCATCGTAAACTTTGAATGGTTCTCGCATGTGAGGTGCTACTCCGTCGAGGATTGGAGCGGGAAGCACCTCAACGCCGAGTTTTGGTAGGTTGGCGAATTTGTAGCAGCAGTTAGGTTCTGTGAAAACAGCTTCGGATAAGTCCTTGCCAATTTTTAGTCTGTTTATGTCGAAGGCTGCTACGAACTCTATGTCCTTTATGTGGTAGCCTCCGAAGTTAACGTGCATGAGTCCGGGAATTCTATCGTCGTCATTAGCATTTCTGTAATAGTGAACACCTTGTACCAAAGCTGAAGCGCAATTTCCAATTCCAGCTATTGCCACACGTATACTCATAACCCTCTCCTCCTCCCTTAATAGAACATCAATATCAAAGGTTGAATTTTAAAGGAGGATTAATATAATGGAAAGATAGCAATTTTTCAAACTTAATTCTTAATATTTAAATTTTACGCAATAACACGGCTATAACAATGATGAAATAATAATGGTAAGTTAAGCCTTTAAAACAACTGGTGTCTTGCCAAGGTATTCGGCAGCAGTTAAGACCTTCACACCTTCCTCTTTCGCTGTTACATAAACTTTTTTCACTCTCTCCTTAAATTTGCGGTCTCTAGGCAGATGGTGGTCATAAATTATAAGCTCTGGTTTGCACTCCCTAATTATTCTACATGTATTATCTATTGCACGCCTTAAATTGATTAGATTGAGCATAAAGGGAATAAGATAAGTGCTTGGACCATCCAAAATCAAGAATTTTGGTTTTTTATTTATGACCCATTCCGCTTGGTCTTCAATTGTTGGACCTTCAAGGTCTGATGTGTGAATAAACCTTTCACCATTATAGGTTATAACCGTGGAAATTACCCAGCCAACTCTCGCATATTCTATTCCGTGGAAAAACGGTTTAGAAAACTCTATTTTTGTTTTGCCAAATCTAAATGTTTTTCCATCAACAAAGCGAACTTCACAATTTTCAAACTTTAGCTCAGGTATAAGTTCCCAGCTGTTCCAGTTTTCAACTCTTTTAAAAAACCATTTCCTACCTTTACTTAACAATTCCCTTTTCCTTTCAGCGTAGTCTCCATAATCCCTTTTCTTCGCAATTACAAGTTCCTCGTAAGGGTCGGAATAGCTCTTCGGTTCCCTTTTTCTAAGCAAAGTATCCAGTGACTTTTTTCCAAAGGTTTTAGAAATGTTGTTGTAAAATTCGTAGGCTCTCATTCTTTGTGTGTCGTTTATGTATGCGTTGGGATTTTTTGCCAAAATAAGCTTCCCTTTATAGATTTCCATTTCAGAATCCATGTAATGGTCATGGTGATAATGCGATATAACAATCACATCGCATTTTTTACTAGCCCGCATTATAGCCTCTCTTGCTTCTTTCAACCAAAACATTTTATCAGCTAGGGAAGCTGGAAAACTCGGTTGCATAACAGCGGCGCCGGGATCTATCAAAACAGAAACATCTGGAGTTTCAACTAATGTGCAAGCGGATTTTGCACCTAAGGAATCAAACCAAACTAGCCTAAACTTAATTTTTCCCACTTTTTCACCATTTGTTTTAAACCTTTAAAATTATTAGAATGGGTGAATAATAAGTTTAGAGAAGAACGGAATGAAGGATAATAATGAATATTTGATTGGGGCTGGCGGATGGGCGTATTTTCAAGTTCCAGGTTTAGACCCCTTAATTGCTTATTCAAAAGCTTTCAATTTTGTTGAGGTGAACTCCACTTTTTATGAGATTCCAAGCCTTCGACTCGTTAGGTCTTGGAGAAGAAAAGTGCCAGAAAACTTCAATTTTTCTGTTCGCTGTCACAGAAGCATAACTCACAGATTTAAATTTAAGCCTGTAGAGGAAGCCTTCGAAGTCATTGACAAAATGGTTTCCATATGCAAGGTCTTAAAGGCAGATATTCTGCATATGCAAACTCCACCCACGTTGAAGTTTGATGAAGCAATGGTAGATAGACTCCGAGAATTCCTATTTTCAGCAAGTTTAGGCAGCATCAGAATAGCGTTAGAGATTAGACAAGCAAAGATTTCTGCTTTACCTCAATCGCTTATAAGATTAATGCGGGATCTTAACGTAATCCACTGCATTGACCTTTCAAGGGAGGAGCCAGCTTTCCATTCAGACATATTATATTCAAGGCTTTTCGGAAAAGGGATAGCTAACTTGTACCAATTCACAGATGAGGAACTTAAAGAGATAGACGAAAAAGTAAGGAAAGAAGAACATAAAAAGGTAGTTTTATGTTTTCATGGAGTGAAGATGTATAAGGATGCAGCAAGGTTTAAAATTTATAAGCAAACTGGGAATTTTCCGAAAGTAACGAGGGGAACGGGACTTAATTCATTAAAAGAAGTTTTAAGTGAAGACGCGAGGTTTCCAGCAACAAAACAACAGCTCATAATACGTCAAGGATGGAAAGTCATAGACTTAACTCCGAATAAGCGTGTTCATGCCAGTCAACTTCTCAAAAAACTTCCAGAAAAGACATTTAACAACGTGGAAGAGGTTATCCAAGCCTTAAAATCCATAAATTAATCTTTCTTAGGCTTAACATGAGCCTTATAGAGTTTTTTCTCATATGCTGGTTTAGGCTTAAACTTTCCTCTAAGCTGAGAACCAGCCTTTCTTTTTCTTTCAATATTTTGCATTCTTGCCACAAGCTTAGCAATTTTTGTCCTCGAAACCTTCCTCGACCTTTCACGTTTTACTGGAACCGGCTTAAACGGCTTCTCAATTTTCGCTTTTCTTCTACGACGCTTCACCTTCTGTTTTGTAACCCGTTCAAAAACAACCATGCGTTCATCTAAACTTACCTCTTTTACTTGCCAGCCAGCTAAAATCCAAGAATAACCTTGTCTAGTGCTCTCAACATTTTTCCACCATTCTAACTGATTATAAGCCGATTCTGGAAGACTTTGCCCCAAAATAGATTCAATTTTTCCAAAACTCAGTTTCGCATAATCCGTGTACTTTCCAATTTTAACCAAATATTCTGTTAACGGCCCATATTTTCCAGAGTAAATTTTAGGCGAAACCACTTTCGCAGCACATTTCAAACACACTTGACGCTGGTAGCTTGGTAACGGAAGGGTAACATCCTCAACCATGCAATCTTGACAATAAAATCTCCCACATCTAGCGCACTTTCTAAGCTTGTAAATTGGAAGAACCCGCCCACAAATTCCACATTCTTCCTTTAAGACCATGCCTTTCCGCTTTCAACAGCTCCTTATTTAACAAGTTAATTAATCTTTACTCAAAGATAAAATAGTTGTTGCTATATTTGAATGCCTATGAAATTGCGAAATCCCTTGGCTATACTTAATCGAGACCTAAGACTTTTGTTCACTTCCAATTTTGTAGGAGCTTTCGGTGACGGGCTTTACTCTTTCCTACTGCCAGTTTACATACAGACATCCCTGAAAGCCACTCCCGTCGAAGTCGGACTATTATATACCGTACTTACACTTTGTGCATCCCTCACAGTTATGATCGGCGGAGTTCTAGCAGATAGAATTGATCGGAAAAAAGTCATGGTTTTCGCTTGGGCACTATGGCTTCCAGTACCCATAATTTTCTCTCTTGCAACCGACTGGAAAATGACTATTCCAGCAATGATCTTTTATGGCTGTTACTTCAGTAGTCCAGCCTTAAGCGCTTATATTGTTGCTTCAGCGGATAGAAGATTTCTAGCTCAAACATTTACCTCTATCTCCGCAGCTTGGTGGTCTGGATACGTTTTTTCCCCGTCAATCGGCGGGTTCATCGCTTCCATTCTAGGAATGAAAATTGTTTTTTGGCTAGCATTTTTCTTCTACCTAACTGCAACCATCATCGTATTATTCATTAAAAGCCAACTCCCTCCATCAACAAAGTCCGCAAGTGAAGTTAGAAAATCAAGAATTAATTTCAAAAAACTGGTTTTTTGGATGTTATTTTTCGCGGCAATAATGTTCTTTAATGTGCTTATAAGGCCGTATATACCTACTTTTCTTCAAGACAACCATGGTTTTGATTCTTTTACTATTGGAATACTTGGCTCGTTTATGTTTGCTGGTTCAGCCGTCTTGGGAGTTATGATAGGTAAAATAGGTGATAAAATGGGCATTGAAAAGGCATTATTAACTTGTTTATTCCTAGCGGGAGCTTCCATTTATCTTCTTCAAACTACAAACAATTTTGTTATCCTAACTGTGATATTCTTCTTTTTGGGAACAACTTACACTCCTTGGGCTTTGATGAATGCTGCAGTGAGTAAGTTTGTTCCAAGGGAGATTTATGGTCGTTGGGTAGCTATTTTCCAAACAGCAAGCATGCTTTCAGCTTTCATAGCACCATACATAGGTGGAGTTCTCTACGAAATTTCTTATTCAACTCCCTTCAACATCAGTGCCATAACATTCATCACTTTTGCTTTTGTGATGCTTATTAAACTAGGTTTAAGCCATTATTGGCTTGAAGAGAATGTTAAAAGTTAAATGCTCATTAGGGTTGTAGAAGAAAAGTTTATATTGTGAGGGTTTTTCTCTCTTTTTGCATTGACTTGGAGGTTATGAAAATTGTCCTCGGAACAAGCTATTCCCGTTCTCATACTAAAGGAAGGCTCGTCAAGATTTAGAGGCAGAGAAGCCCAACACGCTAACATTATGGCTGCTAGAATAGTAGCTGAAGCAGTGAAGACAAGTCTCGGCCCAAAAGGAATGGATAAAATGCTGGTCGACAGCTTTGGAGATGTAACAATAACAAGCGATGGACGTACAATACTCGACGAAATGGATGTGCAGCATCCAGCAGCTAAAATGATGGTTGAAGTTGCTAAGACGCAGGATAATGAAGTGGGAGACGGAACAACAACCGTGGTGGTTCTGGCAGGTAATCTTCTTGGAAAGGCAGAAGAACTCATAGAGAAAAACGTACACCCCATAATTATTATAGACGGATATAAAAAGGCGGCTGAAAAAGCTCTTGAAATTCTAGACAAAATCGCAATTCCACTTGAACCTACAGATAGGGAGTATTTAAAGAAAATCGCCACAACTTCTATGGCAAGCAAACTTGTGGCTGAACACCGCGATTATCTAGCGGAACTAGCCGTAGAAGCAGTACTGCAAGTTGCAGAGAAAACCCCTGAAGGCTACCGCGTAGATGTTGACGACATAAAAGTTGAAAAGAAACCCGGCGAATCCTTGAGAGATACAAAATTAATAAGGGGAATAGTTCTTGACAAAGAAGTTGTTCACCCCGGAATGCCGAAAAGAATTGAAAACGCAAAAATAGCTTTGCTCGACTGCCCGTTAGAAATAGAAAAGACAGAGTTTGACGCAAAAATCAACATTGAAACCCCGGAGCAGATGGAAGCTTTTCTGAAAGAAGAAGAAAAAATGTTGAAGGAAATGGTTGAAAAAATAGTTTCCAAAGGCGTAAACGTTGTTATCTGCCAAAAAGGTATAGACGATATGGCTCAGCACTTCCTTGCAAGAGAAAAAATACTTGCAGTAAGACGTGTTAAAAAATCGGATATGGAGAAACTCTCAAAAGCAACTGGCGGAAAAATCGTAACGAATTTGGACGATATGACAGAAGCAGACCTAGGACACGCTGACCTCGTGGAAGAAAGAAAAATCGGCGACGACAAGATGACTTTCATTGAAGGATGCAAGAATCCAAAATCGGTAACAATACTGATTCGTGGAGGAACTGAACGCGTAATCGACGAAGCTGAACGTTCAATTCACGATGCACTGTGCGTGGTACGCGATGTTGTTGAAGAACCAAAAATAGTGGCTGGCGGTGGAGCTTCAGAAATAGAAGTTGCACGCATCCTTAAGGAGTATGCAGAATCCCTTCCGGGAAGAGAGCAGCTTGCAGTAATGAGTTTTGCAGAAGCATTAGAAGACATCCCAGTAACCTTAGCTGAAAACGCTGGTTTAGACCCAATAGACATAATTTCTGAGCTTAGAGCACGCCACGAAAAAGGTGAACTCTGGGCTGGCGTCGAAGTTCATCATGGAAAAGTTAGGGACATGAGGGAAGCAGAGGTTTTCGACCCAGTTGCTGTGAAAAAGCAGGTCATTAAGTCAGCAACCGAAGCAGCTACTATGATACTTAAGATAGACGATGTAATTGCAGCAGCTAAAATGAAGCCTCCAAAGATGCCGAAAGGTCCTGAAGGTGGAGGATACTACCCTAGCTGAAAAGCAACGCATTTCAATAGGGCCTCCTAAACTCACCCGTTTTGAGAGAGCCCGCATAGTGGGAGCTAGGGCGCTTCAAATAGCCATGGGCGCCCCAATATTAATTGAGCCTCCAAAGGAAACAATGAGTCCTATTGAAATAGCTTTGAAAGAGCTTGAAGCTGGAATACTGCCAATAACCATACGTAGAACACTACCGGATGGAACTTTCCAAGACATACCTTTAAAATGGCTATTGGAGTTCGAAAAGAAGGCTTAGTTTTCTTTAAATATTTTTCTGGCTTCTTCAAGCGTTTTTCTTATTCTGTTCCAGTGGCTGCCCTGCCAGTAGATTTGACCGCATTTTGGGCATTCCCAAAATTCATTGTAATAGGTGAAGGTTGTTTCCGGAACCTTACCTCTGACTTTTTCTTTTAAGACCGGATTTATCCTTGCATTACATTTTGGACATCTTGAAGTTTTCAGGTTTATTTCAAGGTCAAAATTGTATCTTTTAGCTAGTTTTGCCAGTTTTTCAGCTTCATTTTTTCCATTTACGTAGAAAGCTTCCACGTTATGCGACAAAGCTTGCTGGTAAAGCTCAAGATCACGTGTTAAAAGTATTCTCTTTTCTTTTTTGGCTATTTTTAAGAGTTCTTTGTCTCCGAGTTTGCTTGAGTATTTAACGTTATGTCCGAGCATTCTGAGCCAACGTGCAAGCTTTCCAAGCATACCATCGGCGATGAATCTCAAGGTTTGCACCATACTATATTCTGTAGAAGAAATGGGTTTTCTTTAATGTAAATTTATTCTTGATAGGAAATGGGTTTTCTGCTGTTTTTAAGGAGGAATATTTTGGGGCGCTTCTGAAATAAATGATTTTTACTTTTGTAAAAATATTTTTGTATTGATTATATTTAATGTATCATTTTTCCATAAAATTTTAATAATCAAAAATATTAGAATTTTATTCTAATACTTGTAGAGATGGAAAGATTGGGAAAGGAAAGTTTTACTACGTTGGTAATAGCTCTATTCATTGTGGTTCTTTTTGTTTCCGTTGCTCCGGTGATGGCTTGGACCTATGACGATTGCACTTCAGACGAAAAATATGAGAAGTTTGGGCCTAGGACTGACA
>JAOZNA010000009.1:1183-26861 GCA_029934005.1 Candidatus Bathyarchaeota archaeon | reverse complement strand
CTAAGTTGATAGGAGCTTTTCCATTGGATCCGTTAAGCCATAGTATTCTCACATTATATTCTCTGTATTTCTGAGTGTCAGCTTCTATCATTCTGGAGTCAAAGCTTCCGCCTAAGCTGGTAAATATGTCTCCTAGACTGTTAGTGATAAGTGTGTTGACGATGCTGGTGAACGATGATTCTGCAGGAGGTTGTTGCATCATTTCGCTTAGGTCAAAGTAAAGCGCACGTCTCAGTCCTCCGAAATTTGGTGGAAAAATCCAAAATTTGAACGGAACATCATTGAAATAATCGGTTCTGTTAAGGAAGAGGTCTGGTTTTTCCTCGATGTAGAACCATGAATGCTCCGTTGCATTGGGAATTGACATGAAGGTTAGGAGATATCCACGTTCTGGGATTGTCAGCTCTGAAAGTTGCGATAACAAGTTGTCTAAGAGTGTTATGTTGAAGTACGTGTGATTTTTTGATTGAAAGGCATTTTCAGTTAGCGTATCTAAAATGTTAATAGGAAATGAAGTGAAGATGAAGGAGAAGTTTAGCGTCCAAGTAATTGTGTTTGGGTGTCCAAACTGTTCAACTGTTCTTGGCAGGAGTGACAATAACTGGCTTTGGTTTATGTACTCTGTGGGTATGTCAAGGAAAGCTAGTTTCATGTCTACGGTTTGGCTCATGTTGAGTACTGGAAGTTCAGGCATGTTCGCTGGGTTCGTGCTAGACAAACCAGCTTCACAGCCAGTCGGTGCCAAGAGAAAGAAAACTACCGCGAGACTAAACAGACAGAGGAACGAGCGTACTGTCTTGGTTGGCATAAGCCTCAAGGTGTATTGTAGACAAATGTTTTTTAAGATTTCGGAGAATTTGTGATTCTGAATTTGTGATTTTTAATTTACCAACCGACAGTAGTGCTTGAAACGAACATTTCTATAAAGGTCAGGGTTATTAAAGCTATGAAAACTACTATCGCTCTACTTTCTTTTGCTCTATAAAGAGTCATGGGGCCAAGATAAAATTGCATTGCAAAAGAGTAAAACCCAGCAAATAATCGAGAGACGTCAATACTCCGCGGAATGAGCAAAGCCTTCAAAATCTTCAAAAACATATCGGTTTTCAATGACTCTTGAAAAGAAGAGAAACGGCAAGGGACGCATACGAAAAGCCCTTGGAATTGACATTCATTGGGATATGGAAGATAAACAGCGACATTGACGAAAAAATCTGTCTAATATTAATTAAAGGATTAAGAAAGAAAACAATAGACCAAGGCGAAAGCGAACGTTTCCCTAGGAGGAAATATCCGAAAGGAGATAACAGAAATCTGCAGAAAAATAAGGCAAAACAATATTCACCTAGCCGTAATAGGCGTTTCCGAAAATCCTTTCACACCAAACTATATAAGCGACATCATTGAAGCTGCAAACGCTAAACACATAAAGATAGAAATGCTAACAAACTCGGAACTCCATAAGGCACTAATAGAACTACTTGAACCTAGACTTTAAAGAATTCTGTTAATAGTGTTTAACTGAAATCAAAAGTGAGAGTTCATTTCATTCATTAAAAGCGAACACTTAAAGGCAGCTTATAGTTTATGGTTGATGGTTTAAAGACCTTATTTTCATAAATTAATTTAATTAATTCTGTCTAAATATAGTTCCCCTTGTTTTAAGCTCTGGTTATATGTGCTTTATTGATGTCAAAATTTCTGTTTTGATTTAAACTGCCATTTTAGCTTCGGATAATGTTGGGCTATACCGCTGATTTCTCTGTAGATTTCGGTCGAGTTGAACAGTTTTTCAGCTAGTTTTTTCCTTACTTTTCTGGGCATGTAGTATGCTTTTAATATTCTTCTCCTTTTTGATGGATATGGTGCTTCTATTCTAGTTGTTCTAATCAATTTTCCTTTATACTTGGATAATATTTGTGATATTCGCGACTGTGTCACATTTAAAATTTTGCTTAATTGTTCTTGTGTCAGTGGGTTTTCCTCGCTTAAGCAAAACATGATTGCTACAAAGAGCTCTTCACTGTTTTTTATCGAGGTCATTTTTGGAACTGCAACCAGCACTTCATCTTCATTTATACCCTTCTCCTTTTTCAACCTCTGAATTATTTCCTGCTCAGACGCTGGAACCTCAACCATCTTCATCAAAGATTTTTGTTGCTTAGGCGGAGGAAAGTAATGCTCAAGCCATCTTTCCCTTTCGCAAAATTTGCCAAAGACCATTCCGTATCTAAAGCCCTCATTGAAGGCTATCATCTCTTTCACTTTGTCAGGCATTATCCTCTTCTGTTCTTCTGTTAGTTCATCCAAGGATTCAGGAAGGTTTCCCTTATATGGAATAGCATTCAGTATTGCCGGGTTGGTTATTCGATTGTAACATACCGGGCAAGTTATATAATCCTCCTCTTCCTCCTCCCTTGGTCCCTGTTTCCATAAGGAATTACATCTAGGGCATCGTATATAGAAAACAAGATTTCTCTGCCTATAAATATAGGGTGCCATTAGATATCTGAGAACCTCTTTTAATTCTTCATCGTTTAAGCCCATTGTCGCCCCTGTTATATACCTCTTCTTGTACGCTCCTGAAGCGATGTACCTCTCCAACTTATTATACACATCAAGCTTAGTAGGCTCGTTTTCACACTCCCATAACTCATAAATTTTTGCAAGAAGCCTTTTAGTTTCCTCGTCCATATCTTCACCTCTAACCTTGTCTTAAATTCTAAAATTGTTTATCATGAATGGACCAAACAGGATTTTTCTGTAAATCATATCTGGCTATTTTCAGCCACACCTCAATTTTAGCGAGAAACTCATCTATGCAAAGCAGTTCTTTCTCGCTGATTATCAGATCGCGAAGCAGCCAGCTTCGCGGCAGCCTCTTATACGCGAATTTCTTAAGCTTAGAAATGTTAATCAAAGCTTTTCGCTGCAAACTTCTTTACATCCAGACGGGTTGTTTATGAAATTTTTATATTGGGCCTCGAGATCTCTGAGCTCTTTTTCTATATCCTTGAATGCCCTGAGAATTCTTTTAATGATCTTTAGCAGTTTTTTAACTCTATTCGCATTTTTAGCGATATCTAAATTTTTTAGCTTTATTAGCCTCGGCACAGTGACATCTAACTTACTTTTAAATTTCTGAATCACTTCCTCAAGCTCCCCAATAGATAAATGCTGTTGAGAGGTCAAAGTTGAGGATGAACTCTCTTCTAACGCTTCAGCAATTTCATCAAGTAACTCCTGTTCTTTTCGCTCTAATTTCTGCCTTATCTGCTCTATTGCCTGTTTCAGCTCTTCTAAAGATACATTGGAGTTATTCGCCAAAAAATCTGCAGCTTCGAGGAGTACTGAACAGTCAGTTATCCTAGAAAGCTCGTAAAGTTTATTGATTGGCTGATTCTTTAATGCATTAAAGATTTCCTGTTTAACTCCCTTTTCTGACAGAGTTTCAAATAATTTATGAATAGCTAGGTATTGCGAAATCTGCGCTTCGCTAAGCCCGGATTCCTTCGCAACCTTTGACTGGGCGCCCCACTCACCATATAATGACTCAACGGTTTCCACCCACTTCTTGTAGAACACAGCTTTTTCAAACGTATTCCTTCCTCTCCGCTTAAAGGTGGACTCGCTTATCCGAAAAACATCCTCGTCGCTTACATCGTACCTTACATCCACAACGACTTCTTGCTCAGGGTTTAGACAGCAAAGCCGTAGATGGCCATCAATAACCTCAAAGAAGCCCTCTTCACTTTTAGACGGCCTAACAATTATTGGATGCTGCACACCATTTCGCTCAATTGATTCAAGCAGGGAGCTGTCAGATTCCCTTTTTGGCAGAATAGGCGAGGGACGTAAATACTTTGCCTTAATTATCTTGAATTCACGCTTCAAAGAGCATCCCCGAGAAAAATCGTAGAAATTCTACTATATATTCAATTGATGCTCTGATCGGCAAAGCAACCGATACTATCAAACCATAACCGAACAAACTGATATAATTCTAATTTGAGTAAATTTCTAAAGATTGTGGAATCCAAAGTTTCCTATACATCGTAGACTTAAGGCGGAGGTTCGAGATTGAACTTGCGAAAGTTCCAACAAGTCTATAGAGTTAGGTTTAGTTGCTCGCAGCTCAAAGTCTTACTGGCTCTTGCTTATAAAGGTCCAACCCACAAGTATTTTATTAAGAAGAACTATAGTATGAGGTATACCACGATTCATGAAGCATTTAAACGTCTAAAAAATCTAGGTTTAATTCAACTAGTCAACAAGGCTGTTTCGGATAAAAAGGTTGAGAGACATATTTATCAGCTAAATCTCGAGGGACTACTTTGGTTATTTGCAAAGCACGCATTTTTCCCAAAATCATCAAAATTTGTAGATGTAAAGTTCAGTCAGTTAAAGAATTTAGAAAAATATGAAGACGTCAACATTCATATATTATATTTCTTGGATATTGACCGTATTGCTAGAAAAAACGAGAATATATGGCCCGAAATTTTTCCTTATTGGCAAGAGTTTAAGCAAACAGGAATAGCGGAAGATATTGCTTGGACATTGCATAATGTTGCCTTTCAAACTTTAATGGCATATTATGATGCTGGTTACCGTCCTGCGAGAGAGTTTAAGTCGTTAAACGAGTTGCTGACCTGGCTGGTAATAGAGGAACTGATTCATCGATATGCGAGGGTTAAACACATTCCAATGATCAGGAGGCATTCAAGTAATGAGGCTTTAAATATAGTGTCTTCTACTATTGAAGCCGCTCCTCATCTAAAACACCTATTTAAGGAAGCAATAAAAGAAATTATCCAGTTTGAGAAAGAAAAACAAAATTTCATCCAAAAGCTTCAGCAGCTATTGGGCGATATGTCCTAAGACCGCTTACGAAAAATAAACTTGCATCTCTATATTTTTCTTCTCCATCCCTTCTTCTGTTTTCCACTGCGTTGTGTTCTGGAAGTTTGTGAGGCATCCAAAATTCTCGCATAATGGAAAGAATAATGCTTGGCTAACGATCATGTTTTTCTATGATTATTTTTCCATTTGGTAGTGTTGCGACGTATTCCCATCCCCTTTCCAAGTATTCTTCTATTTGGTTCAAGTCTATGACTTTTTGAGCCCCGCAGTCCTCGTTTTCACTGTTAATTAATCGTTTTCTTACTAGTTCTTGAAATTCTCCATCGCTTAAGTTTGATACGTCTATTTTGTCGATTTCTTCTGGCGAGAACCCAGCTACGAGTAGCAACTGCTTCCTAAACTCTTGTATTAGGCTTTCCCTGCTTGTTTCAGGCTTTATCGTTTGCAGATATTCTTGGCTTCGTCTGTAGGCTTCTCGCATATCTTCTATTACATTTTCCGGAAGCCTACACTTATTCGTAGTATACCGATTTTCTATGTCGCCTTTATGCCCCATCCAGAATTGCCTATAATCCCGTAGAACCAGTCCTTTGGATTCGGCTAGCATTAGCTGCGTATCGAAGTATGCTCTTAAAACGTAGGGTCTCCAGCCGAATCCAGCTCGCCTTATAGCGTTCCTTATCATATCGCCAATATTTACGGTCCTGATGAAAGGTTTGTTTGCAACTTTCGGCCTAATTATTGGAGAGTTAAGCGTTAAGCGTTCGCCATTTAGCATCCTCTCCTCTAAGTAATCTTTTAGGTATTGGCAGCCCTCCTCGCTCAGAAAGGTGAAATATTGGTGCCTGGCCTTGCTGAGCTCAGGCCTAACAACAACCATGGATGGTATCTGCTCGAATTCAACTGTGCCATCTTCAATCTTCATTTCGGGGAAATCCCTAACTCTTAAACCGTCTAAGCCTCTATAGTTGCCGAGCGTCATTAGCCTCAAACCGCTATGGGCAACCAAAACACATGCAGCCCTAGCCTTCTTGTCGCCAGACAAGAATATTTTTCTAAGCTCCTGTTGGGTTGGAACGCGTTCATCCCTAAGTGATGGTGTATCTCTAGCCCCTCTGATCTTAATTTTTCTTCTAATTTCTATGCCGTTATGGGCAAGCCAGCTCTTAACGGCCTTCAAGGCAGACTCAATATAGCTTCCAGCCCTGCCAGCCCGCTCTAAAGCCGAAACATAATCCAACAAAAGATTATACAACTCATCTTGGCTAAGAGAAGCCAGCTGTTTAGGCTTCAACTTGAAATGTTTGCAGAAGGCTCCAAGCCTACGCAAATAAACGTCAGCCGTAACCTCCGAGCCCCTCGCCACATTCTCATACCAACGCCTAACATCCGCGTCTTCTAATAAAAAAGCGTACTTCGCCCGCCCCAAACACCAACACCAACAAAAACTAGGCTACTAGGCTCTTATAAAATTTATGGACTTGAACCCAAAATATGGTGGGCCGGGCCGGACTTGAACCGGCGACCTTCGCCTTTCTCAGTCTTTAATGCTCAGACCCGTAAGGGCGATGTCCTAACCACGCTAGACGACCGGCCCTTTTACACATGAAAACTTAGGAATATAGTAAATAAAGCTAATGGAAAATACAGTGAATGCTATGGCAGAAGGTTAGATTACATGAACTGAAGACGCCTTGAAGGCTATGTAAACTTTTTGTTTTTTATGTAATTTCATTTCAGCAAATGATCTTTTTGTGATTAAAGCGATAAAATGTAGGTTTCTTGCTTTTATTATTAGGTTTACGAGAGATCCCATGTCTATATATTCTGAGATTTCTCCTTTTAGGATGTTTCTCATGCTTGATTTCAGCGGGTTTTTTGAAACTATTATGTCGTCTGGTCTTATGCCTACTGTGCATTTTCCAGTTTTGGATGAAACTGCTTCTATTTTAACGCCGTTTATGTCTATGAGGGCGATTCCTTCATGTATTCTGATAACCTTTCCTTCAAATAGGTTTTCGAAACCTACAAATCTTGCTACAAAATTGTCTTTAGGTTTTCTGAAAACTTCTTCTGGAGAACCAGCTTGAATTATGGTTCCGTCTTTCATTATGGCAATTTTTTCCGCTAATGAATATGCTTCGAAGTGGTTATGGGTAACATGAAGTATTGTGATTTTCAGCTTTTTATGAAGGTTTTTTAGTTCTTCTCTAAGTCTTTTTTGGGTATTAACATCCAAGGCGCTTAGAGGCTCATCTAGCAATAGAATTTTGGGTTTTATTGCTAAAGCTCTGGCTAAGGCCGTTTTCTGCCTTTCTCCACCGCTAAGTGTGTTTGGAAGTCTTCGGCGTAAATGGCTTAGTCCAAGAAGCTCTATAATTTCATCTACAACCTTTTTTCTTTCTGCATTTGGAATATTGCGTGTTTTTAATCCAAATTCAACATTTTCTTCAACTGTCATGTGGGGAAAAAGCATGTAGTCTTGGTAAACAAATCCTATTCCCCTTTTTTCCGGTGGGAAATAGGTAACGTTTTCTCCGTTTATCCATATTTCCCCTTCGTCTGGATAGTGAAATCCAGCAATTGTTTCGAGAAGAAGAGTTTTTCCAGCTCCAGTGGGCCCTAAAATAACAAAGTATTCTCCATTGTTTATTTGCAGATTTATGTTTTTCAAGGAGAAATTTTTCCATCTTTTTTGCAGGTTTTTGATGAGTATCATCTTTTTCTCCACTTTTCCCATTTAGGCAGTCTTAATATGGCGAAGACTATGAGGCAGATTAGAATTAGCAGTATGGATATTGCTCTTGAAACCGCTATTCCATAGGTTGAAAATTTTTCCCAGATTAAAATTGGCACTGATTTTGGGAAGTATGCAAGTATCAGAACTGCGGAGAATTCGCTTATACCTCGTGCCCAGCATTGAAGCATTCCCTCAAAAATTGATGGAAAAGCCAGAGGAAACGCTATTTTTATGAAAACTGTCCGCTGTTTTGCTCCAAGAGAACGTGCTACATTTTCCAATTTTGGATCAACAGTTTTGAAGCCTTCCTTTGCGGAATTAACAAGATAGGGAAAACTCATGAATAACATTGCAACTACTATTCCCAAAAAACTGTCTTGAAATCTGATTCCCAAATTTTTAAAAGATGCTCCAATTATGCCTGAAGAGTTGAAAACTCCGAAAAGGGCTATTCCAGCAACAATATGGGGAATCATCATTGGAATGTCTAAAATTCCTTCCATCAAGTTTTTACCTCGAAATTCTTTTTTAGCTAAAAAATAAGCTAGTGGTACGCCGAAGATGAAGGCGATGATTGTTGACAGTGTTGTCGCGGAGATGCTGATCCATATGGCGTTTATTACTGCCGGATCGCCTATAACAGAGAGAAAAGTAGAAATGTCCATTATTTGTTCGTAGAACATGTTTCCTAAGGTTACGCAGACGAAAACTAAAAGGAAGGAACCTAGAAAAAGGAATAATAAAGAAAATTTATCCAATTTCATTTTAATCTTCCCTCTTAACCAGAGATTCAAGAGGGTCAGGTAGATTTCCGCTTCCTGTTGCTGGTGAAATTGGTGTTAATCCATAATTTTCAAGAATGTTCTTTCCTTCTTTGGTTAAAATGAATTTTATGAATTCTATTGCGAGTTTAGGGTTAGGTGCGTTTTTCGGCACAGTTATACCGTATAAAATTGTTTTTCCGGTGCAGATTTTTCCGTCAGCTCTCTCTAACCTTACTTTTCTATAAAAGTCGTTGTATTCCATGTTTCCTAGGTCTATTTTTTCTGGTAAATCCACATATTTTAGATTATGTTGAACTGCTACACTTTTATATTCAAATGCGTAATCAAGTCCGCCTTCTTCAACGAGGGCGATTAACTCCACGGATTTTCCCCTTATAACAACCTTTGCAGTGTTAGGCATCAAATCCTCTGGTGTTTTAATAATGTAACTTCCGTTTTCCTCATTCACAGTAATGGCCGTGTTTTTCAATATCAAGTTGTCAAATATTTTTGAGTCGTTGTAGTATAGTTCTGAAAGCTGTATCACCATAAGTGCTCTATATCCGCATGGATCAAGGTTTGGATTTGAAAAGCCAAAGGTTACGTCTTCTAGGCTTAGAATGTTGTACCAGTTTGTAGAGTTGATTTCATTTGCATATTTGCTTTTTTGCGGATTATATGCCAATACCAGTTCATTTGTTGCAAATTTGACGTACCAATCTGCATATTTTGGATACATCATTTGGGGTATTAATGAATAGTCTGCAACTGCTATTATGTCTGCTTCTTTGCCGATTTCGGTTATTTGCCTAACAGCTTTTACACTGCCCATTGACTCTCTCTGGACATCTACTTTGGGGTTTTCATTTTCAAATGCCTTTTCTATTTCTTCAAAAGGAATGGTCAAACTACCAGCGTGGAAGATTTTTAGTATGGTTTTCGGTTGAAGCATAGTTTTCCATGCAAATATGCTTCCAACAATTGCGCATATTGCGATAACTGTGATGATTTTGGTTAGGAAGTTCATGTTTATCGACTTGAATAATCATGCATATCGAATATATAAAATTAACCAACTGTTTCTCAATAATAGACCACGAGAAATCATGCGACGATAAATTAATAGATGACATTTTGACTTATCAACACCGAATTGGAAGGGAAAAACTTGTCGAAGAATATATTAAGTGAAGGTTATCGCCTAGAAGGAATTGCGTTCGGACTTGCAGATGGCTTAATTATGTGTTTAGGTTTAATAATTGGTGTTGCTGAAGCTACTTCCAATACCCAATTAGTCATAATTACAGGAATTATCGGAGGATTCGCTAATGCTTTTGGAAATTCCATAGGATTTTTCATGTCCCAATCAGCTGAAAGAGCCTTACAAATTCATGAAATTGTAAACCATAAAGTAAAAACAAGGGTGCATTCAAGAAAAGAGATACTTGTAAATAGCTTTCTTTCATTTATTTCAACAATAATCATCACTCTTGTTTTACTATCTCCATTCGCTTTCCTCTCAATGAGCCATGCAGCTGCATCCACTTTTGTAATAGGAGCTGTAACGGCTTTTCTTTTAGGAAGTTATATCGGAAAAATAAGTTATGAAAGTCCATATAAAACCGGACTAAAATACGTCTTACTCGCAGTAATTGGCTCCGTAATCTCACATTACATAGCTGACTGTATCAATTTTTTCGCTTAGGCTTGGAACGTCTAAGCCTAGGTACGTTAAAATTTTACCTCGTAACATTGAGATGTTATTTGAGAACTTTTCCGGTTTCCATATACCACAGGTATAGATCCAATTCTGCAAGGTTCAAGTTTAACTCGTTTGCCAATTTTCGTAATAAATCTTCAATTTCAAGATATTTTCTCCTAGTAACTGTTTTTGGTTTTTCAATGAGTCCGTAGCTGGCTAGAAGGTTAATTATGTGAAAATCTATTATCGCTAAATTAGTATAACCTATATTTCTTAGGAAATGACTTGCTTCTTTGTAGCCTATGCCTTTAACGTTTTTAACAAGCCATTTCCTCAGTTCATTTTCATCTTTAAACGAATTTATTATGTTTTTCAATGAACCAGCATATTTCCTTGCTTCAACTACATATTTAGCTCTAATCTTTGGGTAACGGTGTCCTAAAATCCTCATTTTTTCAGCTAATTTCGACTCTGAGAGATTCAGAAAATCCTTTTCCAATTTTTCGGATATTTCTATGCATCTTTCAGCGTTAAAATTTGCTGTTAAAATACAAAAACACAATTCTTTGAAAATTTCCTCGCTTGACTTCTTTCCGTTCTCCTTGAATTCCCTAATCCGCTTATCAACTAATTCTCTTACATGACTTGTTTTCAGCTTCTTAACATCTGTCACTAGCTTATTTATGCCTATATCTTTCATTGCTTTCAACAGTTTATTGATTACAATATCGCCGATATTAACTTGATGAGCGAAGGTATTGAGACGTTAAGCCAAATTTATTGTTTAAAGACTGAAAAATAAAGGGATAATGGATGTTGCTATGCTTGTTTTCAGCCTGTTAATTCCTCAACTTCTTCTTTTCCTTTTTCCAGTTCTTCAACTTGTTCCTTATCTATTTTCAGTAGTAAAGCCTGAAATTCTCCGAAATGGGTTTTTTCTTCTTTGGCTATGTCAAGGAAAACCTTCTTTAGCTCGTGGTTGTCGGTTGCTGCTGCCAATTGTTCGTAAAGGCTTACTGCATCCAACTCGGCTATCATTCCAACCCGCAGAAGCTCTGCATCCAGCTTTTCCTTACTTACTTTTTCTATTTTTATGGGAATTTGGGACAACATTTTGCTGTCACTTCAAACTTGCGGTATCCCTTAAATACATTAAACTATAAATCTTACCGTCAAGGTGGAAACTTGGACAAGTGGGAATGTACAGTTTGTGGATACGTATATGACCCAGAAGTTGGAGACCCAGAACACGGTATAAAGCCTGGAACACCATTTGAAGAGCTTCCAGAAGATTGGGTATGCCCAATTTGTGGAGCCACGAAGGAGCAGTTTGTTAAAAAATAGGAGAATAGAGAACGTTAATTTCTGTTTTCCTTGATTTTTTCGGCTATTTCTTCTCCGAATTTACGGCATTTTTCTAGTTCCTCACTTGTTGGAACGTATTTGATTTCCATGGTTTGTTCGTAGATTTCGAATCCAGCATTACGTATTTTTTCGGCCATTTTCTTTACCGCTCCTCCGCCCCAACCGTATGAACCGAAAAATGACCAGATTTTTCCTTTAGGTTTTAGTCCAGTTACGTAAGTGAGAAATGCACTCACTGACGGGAAAACAGAATTGTTCAGTGTTGGAGAACCTATAATCACGGCTTTTGCGTCCAGTATCTGAGTAACTATTTCTGTTTTATCAGAATCTCTAAGCTTGAATAATTTAACGTCAATTCCTCGCTTTGTTAATCCTTCTGATATTGCCCTAGCAATCTTGTCAGTGCTTCCCCACATTGTGTCATAAACTATAACTGCCTTATTTCGTGTTTTACCTTGGCTCCACTCCATATAGGCGTTAATAATTTTTGACGGATTTGAACGCCAAATTATACCATGGCTTGGAGCAATCATCCTTATCGGAATCTGCATCTTGATTAATTCTTGAATTTTACGAATTATTAGGGATGCAAATGGCATCAAGATGTTAGCGTAGTACTTTGCAGCTTCTTCCATTAGAATGTGCTGGTTAATTTCGTCGTCGAAACGTTGGGACGATGCTAAATGTTGTCCAAAAGCGTCATTGGGCATTAAAATTCCGTCTTCTACCAGATACGTGAACATACTGTCTGGCCAATGTAACATAGGAGCTTCAACAAAACGTAAAGTCTTTTCTCCAAGCCTTAGTTCATCTCCAGTTTTAACTGTTTTAATGTTTAGGTTTCCACCGTAATGCTTAATCAATCCTAGTTTTCCACGTTCAGTTGCTATAATCTCCGCTTCCTTTGCATATTCAATTATTTTTGGAAGAGAACTTGAATGATCCATTTCTATGTGGTTAATTATTATATAATCTAGGTTTTCCACGCTTGTTATTTCATTTATTTTCTGAATAAGTTCGTTTGAAAATGTGTATTTTACGGTGTCAATGAGTGCCTTTTTCTTGTCTACTATTAAGTAGGCGTTATAGGTTGTTCCCCTTCTGGTTTTGTAACCATGAAAGTCCCTTATATTCCAGTCAATTGCGCCAACCCAGTATATGTTGCTGGTTAATTCAACTTGAGACATGTCTTCATCTTTCCACTAAAATTTATAAAAAGGGGAGGTATTATGGTAGAAGTTTCTTCTTGCATAAGAACCAGTCTATGCATTCATAACCTTCTTGTAAACGTTTTTCTGCTTCTTCTTGGGTGTGTGGTGGCGGAACTATCACCGCGTCGCCCGGTCGCCAGTTAGCTGGTAAAGCAACTTTATGTTTGTCTGCTGTTTGTAAAGCATCTACTAGCCTTAAGATTTCGTCCATGTTTCTTCCAACATTCAGCGGATAGTAAATCATTGCTCTAAGCTTCATTTCTGGGTCTATGATGAATACGCATCTTACAGTAGCTGTGCTGCTTTCTCCTGGGTGTATCATACCGAAGAGATTTGCGACCTTCATATCTATGTCGGCTATTACTGGAAAAGGTATTTCAACACCAAGTTTCTCCTTTATCCTTCTGACCCATGCTATATGAGAGTATACGCTGTCAATGCTTAAGCCGATTAGCTGAACATTCCTCTTAACAAGTTCGTTGTAGATTTTTGCAAATGCTACGAATTCAGTTGTGCAGACGGGTGTGAAGTCTGCTGGATGCGAGAAAAGGATTACCCATTTTCCTTTAAAGTCTGAAAGCTTTATTTTTCCATGGGTTGTAACTGCTTCAAAGTCTGGGACAACTTCACCAAGCCTTAAAAGAGGTTTTCTTTCTTCAATTTCTTCTCCCACTATTCTCACCTTTACATCCTATTTTAGGAACAAAACATTTTTATTTTAGCCTATCTTATATACTTTTCGTCAAAAATTAGTCTAAAATTAATAAAAAATGTACGAATTTCGGAACGATGATGAAACCATGTTCAGCCTTGATGAAACGGATAGGAAAATACTTAAAATGTTAGAAGAGGATGGACGGAAACCCTTTACAGAAATAGCCGAAAAATTGAGATTAAGTGAATCAACTATAAGAAAGAGGGTTCAAGCGCTACAGAGAAGAGGGGTAATAAAGAAGTTTACAGTGAAGGTTGACCCATCTAAGCTTGGAATAAAAACCATAGCAATTGTTGGCGTAGATGTTGACCCAACAAAGCTTTTAGAGGTTGCGCAGAAACTTTGCGAGTTTAAGGAAATAAAATGGGTTGCAACTTCGACTGGCGACCATATGATAATGACCGAAATATGGACAAGGAATGGACGAGAACTAACAAGGCTGATATCTGAAAAGATAGGCGTGATAGAAGGCGTTAAAAAGATTTGTCCAGCAATAATTTTGGAGAAATTAAAAGATTAATTTGGAGAGGTGATTGTAAGTATGATTCCCTCTGAATATAAGGAGCGTATTAAAAAAGAACTTGAAGATAAAATGAAAAATTCCGTAAAAATAATGGTGTTCACGCAGGAGGTTGAATGCCAATTTTGCGCTAAAACTCGTCAGCTTGTAGAGGAACTAGCGGCATTAAACGATAAAATAGAAGCCAAAATATACGATTTTGTTGCTGATTCTGAAACAGCCAAGAAGTATGGTGTCAATATGGTTCCAGCCATAGCTATTCTAGGCAAAAAAGATTATGGAATTCGCTTTTATGGAATACCATATGGATACGAGTTCCAAACCTTAATGGAAACCATAATAAACATTTCAAGAGGAAAAACTGACCTTTCGGAAAAAGTAAAGAAAAAGCTTGAGGAAATGAGTGTTCCAATTCACATCAAGGTTTTCGTGACTTTAACTTGCCCGTACTGTCCAATGGTTGCGAGCATCGCTAATAAGTTTGCAGTAGAAAATGATTCGATAAGAGTTGATGTTGTTGATGTAAGCGAGTTTCTGCATCTAGCCCAAAAGTACGGAGTTATGGGCGTTCCAAAAAAAGTCATAAATGAAAGGATAGAGTTTGTTGGAGCCGTCCCAGAGGACATATTCTTAGAACATGTGCTCTTAGCAGCGCATTCAACAGTTCCTAGATAGGTGATTAAGGTGTTTAGCCAAGAAATTTTAAGGAAAAGAGTTGAAAATTTTCAGCGTTTAATGAAGGAAAATAATATAGACGCTTCCATGATTCGAACTTTGTCTTCTTTCACCTATTTCGCCGGGGTGAAATGGCTTAGACCCGCTTTGTTGATTCCAGCTGAAGGCGAACCGATAGCTTTCATTTTCAAATATGAAGCTGAAGAGTTCATGGAGAAAAGCTGGATTCAAAACGTTAAAACTTACATTAGAGTAGAAGAACTCATGAGAAATGTAAGCGGAACAATCAGAGAATCAGCCTATAAACGGGTCGGATTTGACTACAGCATCGAAAGAGACTCATATGTCCTGTTCTTTGAACTTTTCAAAAAATTGAATGCACAAGCTGAAGTCGTGGATGTTCACGCATTGATTATGCAGTTACGAATGATTAAAAATTCAGTAGAAATAGAAGCCATAAAACAAGCTTCTGGAATTGCTGAAGCTGGAATGCGTAAAGCCATAAATGCGATAGATGTTGGAAAAAACGAGTTGGAAATAGCTGCAGAAGCAATAGCGGAAATGATGCGAAAAGGAGCTGAATACCCTCACATTTACGTTACGGCTGGTTCAAAGCCAAGAGTTCACGCAGAACCCAGAAGCTGGAAGAAAATAAACCCTGGAGACACAGTTGAAATAGTCATATCCGCAGACCACAACGGATACTACAGCAATTTAACCAGAACAGTCTTTCTAGGCGGCTTATCCAGCGAAAAAAGAAAAGCCTATGAAGCATTTATGAAAACACACCAAATAGTAGAGGAAAACCTGAAACCCGGAACCAAACTTATAGATATCCAAAACATGATTGGAAAACTGCTTGAAAATGAAGGATACCGCGACTACTACGTAATTGGATTTGCACATGGAGTGGGTCTACTACCAGAAGAAGACCCTATAACAACCATTGTTGGGCCTCACCGCCAATATAAAGTGATGGAAAACATGACGCTAGCAGCCATACATGCACCTTTAACCATCCCAGAAATTGGAACAATAAAGTTTGAAGACACCTACTGGATAAAGCCTGAAAAACCAGAGAAATTAACAAAATTTGACTATGAACTAACTTTATAATTCTCTTATTCCAAACTTAGGTGGCCCATTTGAATCCATCTGAAGAAAACGAAATTCTAACTTTAATTTTTATTTACAGCGGGGAATTTGCAGAACGTGTGATTAGAAATTTGATTAATGACCCAAGCTTCTGTAAATCCTGCGGATTATATTGCGACTCATGCAAGTATGGTGTATATAGCTATGTCAAAAACATCCGTGCAGCTATTGAACTGCCAAGTCCAGCTGAGCTTCCAACTTTCATAGATAACCCTGAAGCATACATGCCGAAGAGAATTCCAAAAGCAGACTTATGCATTTCTTCTGGACTACATAAAGACTTGCTCTTAGAACTCCCATATGTCATTGAAAAGGCTGGAGTTAAAGGATTAATCGTTCCGATAGAAGATTTCATGGAGGTTCCATCTGGACTTAGAAGGCAACTTGAAGAAATATGCGTTGAGCTTGGACTAGAAAGTGCATTTCCAAAGCCTTTCTGTTCATTAGAACCAGCTGAAGGAAAGCCTACAATCTCAAAGTTCGTGAATGAACTTAGGGTTGGGAGGCCGCAACTTGAAATCTCAATAATTAGAAGAGGAAATTCCGAGGTTATCGGTTCTACGGTTGTTAAACGTAGTGCTCCATGCGGTTCAACATGGTATATTGCAAAAAAGTTGATAGGAACTGAAACGAAAAAAGATATTTTGTACGATGTGATTGCAAAAGCCCATCATAGTTATCCATGCACAGCAACCATGAACGTTGACCCAGAAACCAAAGAGCCAATACTTCACCTAGGCGGGTTCATAATACGCGAAGAAGTTGAAAAAGCCTTAAAACAAGCTGAGTCCCTTAAACCATAAATTGCCAGATTAATGGTGAAAAGGTGGTTGACATAGGAAAGTTCGCAGATGAGTGGGGACTTGGAGCCCCGTGGAAGGATGCATTCTTCCATAGGAGATTCCCACCAGTCGTCTTCTGTTATGGTCGGAAGTTTCTCGCTTATTCGCTTAGTTAGCCTAGCCTCCGTTTCAACTTGTTCTTTAACAAAACTTGTTTAATGAATCACCAATCTTATTTATATCTCAATTTGTTCTTTCAAGAACTTACCAATTCTTCTTAATTCAAATTTATTCACTCATCCTTTTGTAAAAGTTTTTCAGCTATTATTTTTCCGAATTCTCTACATTTTTCGAGAGCCGCTCGGTCGGGTGCATACTTAACGAGCAGCGGAGGCTTAATCACGTTCATTTCAAACTTATTCTCCATTATTTCAAGGAGCAGTTTTGGGCCTTCTCCACTCCAGCCATAAGAACCGAAAGCAGCGCCGATTTTCCCCTTCAAATTAACGTCTTTCACTACAGCATTTTCAAAAAGGTTCTTCATTTCTGATACTGTATTGTGATGGTAGGTGGGTGTTCCAACAATTATTGCATCGTAATTGGCGAGTTCAGCAATATCAACATGATATTTTACTTCTACTTCTACACCTTCGACCTTTCGGATACCCTCCGCCACCGCGTTAGCCATTCTTTCAGTGTTTCCAGTACGACTGTAATAAATTACAAGAACTTTCGGCACGTTTCCATCTCCATTCAAAACCTTTGTGATTATTCATATTAATATGATATAAGCATGGCAAAATTTACTCTATACCCCACTTCCTAGCCATTTTTACGATCAAAAAGATTACAAATGCTACAATTAAGAACGTAATGACTGTTCCTATAAAATGCCCTACGCGGAATGGTCCAATTTCTATGGTTTCCCACTTCACTCCAGGAGTTGCAAATTCTGCTATTGGCATTATTAAATCATTTACCAAAGCTTGAACTAAAGCGCCAAGATATATGCCGAGAATGAATGCAACAGCTATTCCTAAAACCCTATACTTCGATATAAAATCCATAAACTCAGCCCACAAACCTTTCGGAGGGGTTGACGGAGGCGTAGGCTTAGGTTCCAAGAGCTTCCTTATCTGTCTTAACTCTTCAAGTATTTCCTCATTTTTAGCCAATTAACCACCAGCTCCACCTATGCTGCTGAAAATAATATAAAATTTGGCATTACCTAGAGCATTCATCATCTTCCAAATGTTTTCTGTATCCATTCTTTAATTTCGTCCCTAACTTGCCTAACTTTCCTCATAATCTCCTTTTCTGAACCCCTAAATTCGGCTAGGTCTTCAAAGTTCTTGTGAATTACGTTTTCACCTGGAAAAATGGGCAGTTTTCCTTCGCATGGTCGCAAACTGTAACTACGTAGTCGAAGTTTTGCTCCAAAATTCCCTTATGCTTTTGGGATGTTGTCTTGAAATATCTATGCCTTCTTCACCAGTAACGGAATCTAACATAAAAGGGGAAGAATTGTTGTCTTTGAACCTACTTTGATTTCCAGAGTCCGTGAATGTTGCAGTATTCCCTCGCTGAAACCTTTTCTGCCTTGATCTCAAAGAATGCTTCTGGTTTCTCGCCGGGCTTTAGGAATTTTCTGCACGATTTTCCGTTAGCAATTAGTTCTATCCATCCAATGTAATGCTTCTCTTCCATCGGATGCGGAATACTGCCAACCTTGACCAAATAGCCTATTTCGGTTTTCTCTATAACTGGAACATGTTTTTCAAGGCCTACATCTTCTGTTTTCTCAGCTAGCAGTTCCATTGGTTGGTCACAACATACAAGTGTTCCAACGCCGGTATGTAAGACTTCGACTATGTTTCCGCAGATGTTGCATCTATAAACCTGTTTTAGTTCGGTCATTTTCTGTCGCCTACAACTCTTCGAGTAGACTTGTAAAGAAATCGTGGTGCTCCTCTTCTTCGCCTAGAATTCCTCTGAAAAGTCTGGCTGTAGTTATATCGCCTTCATTGCTTGCAGTTTGAATAATCTGCTTGTAGAGGTTTATGGCGTTTTCTTCGTCTGTTTTGTCTCTTTCAATCATTTCTCTAAGTGTTTCACCGACAAAAATTGGCTCAGGCTTTGTAATTGGCTTCCCGCCAAGATAAACAAGCCTTTCAGCAATTGCTTCAGCATGCTTCATCTCTGTTATGGCTATCTTTTTCAACTCTTCCTGCACAGCGAAACCCTTGATGCCTTTCCATTGAACATGCTGCCACATATACTGTATCGCGACTTGCAGTTCCCTCGCTATCGCCTTATTCAACAACTCTAAAAGTTCTTGTGAAACCAAATTCTTTCACCATTTCAGCTTGCCACTTATAATAAACATAATAATTTAAAGCTTCCGTAAAGCCTAGCAAACCGCAACCATAAATGTTGGTTGGTTCATGATCGAGTTTTAACCTTTTAAGAATGGATTCCACTTTATTTTATTTAACATCGTGGAGATACAGAATTGGCTTCGTGGAACCATATACTATTGAGAGAAGAATATGCTCGAATGGAACCTGATAGGGACGTTGTTAATTTAGTTCCTATGTTAGAAAAAAGGAATGCGAAGAAGATTCTTGACTTAGGATGCGGTGCAGGAAGACATGTTATATTTCTTGCAAAAAGGGGTTTTGAGCTGCATGGAGTTGATTCGTCCAAAATTGGATTGGAAATAACTAGGAAGAGGCTTAAAGAGCGTGAATTGAAGGCTGAACTGATTAATGGAGATATGAAAGCAATACCCTATGCTAATTCGTGTTTCGACGCAATCATATGTATGAACACGATTTACCACCAAAGAAAGGCTGAACTGCAAAAAACAATTTTAGAAATTCACAGAATACTAAAAAAGAATGGTTTAATACTCGCAAATTTCCATTCAAAAAGGAGCAGTAGGTATGGAAAAGGAATAAAAATCGAGGAAGACACCTTCGTGGATGAAACTGGACCAGAAAGGGGGATACCACATCATTATGTTGATGAAGAAGAACTGAAAGAATTACTGAAAGGTTTTAGAATTATTGAACTTAGGGTTGATGAGGAAAAAGTCGGTGATTACTTAAGAAGCCGCATAACAGTAGTAGCGGAGAAAGCGGAGAAAAAGATTCAAAAATATTAATTGCTTTATTATGTTTGTTGATTCGTTTGAGGGGATGATTTAGCTTTTGAGCGAGGTTGATGAATACGGTTTTAATGTAGCTATCCAAGAAAAGGCTAGGAGGTATTTGCGAGAAAAAATTCTGTTAAATTTGTTCGAATTGACTTTTTTCACGTTTGCAGCCTTATTTGTGGTTTTTTCTGGTATTTCTCAAGCTTTAAGGAATTATGCAAAAAGCTATGTTTCCGACCCTTGGGGTTACATTGCGGTATACTGTCTTATTGGTTACACGATTTTTTGGATTTTTTCCTTAATTTTTAAATTCTTAGGGAATTATTTGATTGAGCATAAATATGGTGTTTCCGTTCAAACCTTGTCTTCTTGGCTTAAAGACCAAGCTAAAATTTATGTTGGAACTTTAGCTTTTCTTCTCCCCGTAGTTGAGCTGATTTATTACTCCATGAGAAAAACCCCTACAATTTGGTGGCTTATAACATGGTTTTTCACTTGTATAGGCATAGCCTTCACCATGTATATTTTCCCAGTTGTAATTATGCCACTTTTTTACAAGTTTGAGCCCTTAAAGGACAAGGAATTAATTGAAAGGCTTGTTAGGCTTGCTGAAAAAGCCAAAGTGAAGGTCGTCGGAGTTTACAAAATGGGAGCTGCCGCGAAAACTCGTAGGGCTATCGGAGCCCTAACTGGAATGGGGAATACACGTCGTATCTTGCTAAGTGATACGTTGCTGGATAATTATACGAAGGATGAAATTGAAGGGGTAATTGGTCACGAGCTCGGTCACCATGTCCATAAACATATAGGTAAAATTATGGTGGCTTTGATGATTATTATGCTGATCTCGTTGTATTTGGTTAACCTCGCTTTGAGAAACAGCCTAGATGTTTTTGGTTTTGAAGGAATCGCTGACATAGCCAATCTACCGCTTTTTGGCATGGTTATTAACCTTGTCAACTGGGTTTCTATGCCAGTTTTGAATTCTTTCTCAAGAAGGCTTGAAAGGCAAGCAGACGAATATGAGTTGAAGCTTGTCGATAAGCCAGAGGCTTTCATAAGCTGTATGGTGAAGATTTGCAATCAAAATCTCCGTTATGCTAATCCTCATCCGTTAATTGAAGCTTTCTTTTATGATCATCCCTCTGGTAGAAACCGCATAAAACTGGCTCGAAAATTCATTGAATCCAAGAAAACTGCGTAATGCATTTAAATTTTGCAAGTTCGGGTTTTATCCTAAAGAGCTTGCTTTTCGCTCACCCAATAAGCCTCTCTAGCTCCCTCTTCAGCAACAATATGTTCTTTCTTAAAAATTGGTGCTTCCATTTTATAACGCTCAACAGCTTCTTTAAGCACTGGAAACACTTTTTCTCTATGTGATCCAGCAACAAGGACATAAACTAGGTCTTCACCGACTTGGAATTCTCCAAGGAAGTGGTGAATTTGCACTTCTATAATGCCTTCTCTCTTCTCTAAATCCTCACAGATTTCGCTAAGAATTTCATTTGCTTTCTCCTCATAGGCTTCAAGCTCCAACTTCTCCACTTTTCTTCCATCAGCAGTTTCTCCCCTAACTACCCCGACAAAAACAGCTATTGCACCAACCTTGTGAAAATCTGGATTTTTCCTAACATTTTCCATCATTTTCTCAAAGGAGAAAGTTCCTTTTAAATGAACTCCAGCATTACCCATTCACTTCACCCGTGTTACAATTTGTTTTCATTTTACATCTTAACCTTTTTGTAGATTCCCGATCAACCTTAGCCTCAGCTAAATCAATAACTACTCCATATTCGTTCTTGGCTGATTCCAGCGAAACAAGCCCGTTTAAAACATCTTCCAACACAAGCGACGGATCTCTTTCAATTGGAACTCCGTATCCTCCCCCACCCGGAGTTTTGACAACGAAAACATCGTCCTTTTTCATTTTAACTGTGCATTTAGACTTTAGCTTCACATGCGTTCCATCAGCCCTAACAATGTAGAACTCGCCTTTCGCCCCTTCTTTTCCTCCGTAAAGTCCCCAAGGGGCAAATTTCGTTCTTTCAGCCATAATAGAAAGTGTAGCCGAATCAGCAAGTAGCATCCAGCTTCTCTCTAAGCCTACTCCTCCACGCCATTTTCCAGCTCCACCACTATCCATACGTAGTTCATATTTTAGGAAACGAATAGGATAAATCGTTTCTATTGCCTCAATAGGCGTATTCATTGTATTTGTCATGTGAGAGTGGATAGCATCTACACCGTCCATGCCCTTTCTTCCACCGTAACCACCAGCTATGGTTTCGTAAAAAGTCCATTGCTGACCATTCCGCTTATCAATTCCGCCAACAGCAATATTATTCATTGTTCCTTGACATGCAGCGCAAACCCGTTCTGGAACTATCTGCGCAAAAGCCTTCAACAAAACATCAACATTTCTCTGAGAGGTTTCAACGTTTCCGCCAGCAACCGCAGCTGGTGGAGAAGGATTAAGCAAAGTTCCTTCTGGCACATATACATCTACTGGTCGATAACAACCATCGTTCATCGGTATCGACGGATCTGTTACACATTTTAATACATAATAGACTCCGGAAAGGGTTACTCCCAAAACGGCGTTAACAGGGCCTTCAACTTGAGGGTCAGTTCCATTATAATCGATTTTTAAATTTTCATCCTTCAAGGTGATGGTAACTTTAATTTTCACCGGCTTTTCCGTTGTTCCAGTGCTTTCTAGAAAGTCTTCAGCCGAGTAGCTTCCTTCAGGCATCTTCTTAATTTCATTTCGCATTCTCCTCTCAGAATAAGACATAATTTCTTCCATTGCCTCACATAAAACCGTTGAACCATACCGTTCTGCTAGTTGAAGAATCCTTTTCTGCCCTAGCTTGTTGGCTGCTATTTGGGCTCTTAAATCACCCATTCTAATTTTTGGTGTTCTAACATTACTCATTAAAATACCTGCAATTTCTTTGTCTATTTTTCCTTTCTTCACAAACTTAACCGGAGGAATAATTAAGCCTTCTTGGTATATTTCTGTGGCGTCTCCAGCCATGCTTCCTGGAGTTTTTCCACCTATGTCTGAATGATGAGCTTTATTTGCTAAATAAGCGATAATTTCATCTTTGTAGAAAACTGGTGTTATCAAAGTTATGTCTGGAAGATGCGTTCCGCTTATATACGGATCATTAAAAAGAAGCATATCGCCGTTTTCGAGGGGCTCATCAAGTTTTTCTAAGCCCCTTTTTACTGCTAGTCCCATGGAGCCTAAATGCACTGGGATGTGTTCGGCTTGGGCAGCAAGCCTAGCTTTTTGATCGAATATTGTGCATGAGAAATCCATTCTCTCCTTTATGTTTGGTGAATAAGCAGAGTTACGTAGAACAATTCCCATTTCCTCAGTTGTGTATGTTAATGCTCCATGGATAACTTCAACTGTAACTAAGTCAACCAAACTCATTTGCCTCCAAACTTTAAAATCAGATTTTCAAATTCATCTACTTCAGCGGTCCAATCTGGATAAACTACAGTTGTTGAATCGTATTGTTCAATTATGGCTGGTCCTTGAATGAGATTTCCAGGTCGGAGTTTTTCCCTAGAAAACACTGTCACATTTTCGTAATTGTTTATTTTCTCGAAGAAAACTTTTCTTTTCGTTAAAACTGCATCTTCAGAAACCTTCTTACCTTCTAATTTTTTCTTGACTACTTTCGGTTTTTCCACGAGTCCTATTGCTGTTAATCTTGCATTTACTATTTCAACAGCTTCATCTTTAACAGAATAACCGTAAACTGCTTCATGTTTATTATGAAAGCTCTCAATCGCTTGTAACAAATTCTCGTTAAGGAAAGGTTTCGTTGTGGAAATTTGAAGTTCGTAACTTTGACCAAAATATCTCATGTCAAGCTGCCTAACGAAAAGCATTTTTTCTTTTGGTACACCTTGAAACTGTAAGTTTTTCAAACACTTCCTTTCCATCACGTCAAAAACATGTTCAATTTCCTCCGCGTCTAACTCTTCAACCTTCTTCATTATCGCCTTAACTAGGTTGCATTTAAAATCTGCAGCAAGCAAACCATAAGCCGAAAAGAGCCCTGGATTAGGCGGAATAACTACTTTTGAAATTTGAAGTTCCTCTGCTAAAGGACAAGCGTGCATCGGACCTGCACCACCAAAACACATCAAAACAAAATCTCTGGGGTCATATCCCCTTTCAATGGAGACTATCCTTAATATCTTCGCCATTACAGAATTCACTATTCTAATTATTCCGGCGGCTGCTTCAACCAAGTTTAACCCAGTTTTTTGGCAAATTTCATTTTTAATAGCTTTTTCAGCAAGTTTTGGATAAATCTTCATTTTTCCTCCGAGCAAATATTGCGGATTTAAACGTCCTAAAATTAGGTTGGCATCTGTAACTGTTGGTTTTTCTCCTCCAGCTCCGTAACATGCTGGACCTGGTTTGGCTCCTGCGCTTATTGGTCCTACGTGTAAGGCTTTTGCTTCGTCCACCCATGCAATTGTTCCTCCGCCTGCGCTGCATTCTGCTAGGTCTATGAAGGGGTGTCTAACTGGGTATCCGCTTCCTTTTACTATTCTTCCTTTGTGAACTTTTCCAGCTACTTCATATTCTGTTGTGATTTCGGGAACGCCGTTCCTTATTGCTCCTGCTTTGGCTGTTGTTCCGCCCATGTCAAAGCTTAGAATATTTTTGTTTCCGATTATGTTTCCGTAGAAAGCGGAAGCTATTACGCCTGCAGCTGGTCCGGATTCTATTATGCTTACTGGTTTTTTCGCCGCTGTTTCTTTGGATGCGATTCCACCGTCTGATTGCATTATGCAGAGCGGAGCTTTCACGCTTAAACTTTCTAGTTCTACTTTAAGTTCATTTAGGTAGGAGGAAACTATTGGCATTAAAACCGCATTTACCACAGTTGTGCTTGTTCTTTCATATTCTCTGTATTCTGGAGCTATTTCTGAAGAAATTGAAATAAATGCATCCTTAACCTTTTCGTTCAAGATTTTTGCTGTTTTTTGTTCATGAATTGGATTTATAAAGGAGAAAAGCATTGAAATGGCGATGGACTCAACTTTTTCTCTTTTCAGTTTTTCTGCCAGTTTTTCAACTTCTATTAAGTTTATCGGTTTAATTATTTCTCCTTTCGGCCCTATTCTTTCTTCTATTCCAAATCTTAATCTGCGCGGTATTAATGCTCGTGGTTTTTGAAAGAATAGATTGTAAAGTTCTGGTCTGCGTTGTCTTCCAATTTCGATTATATCTCTGAACCCTTTCGTTGTTAGCAGAGCTGTTTTTGGAAGTTCTAAACCTATTTGTCCAAGTAAGGCGTTTACGGCTATGGTTGTGGCATGGATAACCACAGAAATTTCCTCTGGATTTGCGTTGTTGAGAAATTCTTTAAAGGCGTTAATTACTCCTTCAGCTGGTTTTCTAGGTGTTGATGGAACTTTAACATTAACTATTTCTCCAGTCTCTTCGTTTAATGCTATTAAATCTGTGAATGTGCCTCCTATGTCAACACTTACACGATAGCTTACCAAATATACCCCAAAGAAAATTAGATTTTCTGCCTAACATACTTTGTCATGTTTTCCGGAGTTGCTGACGGAACTGGCAAATCCTTCATGGTTAAAAGTCCGGATGGGGCATTAATGACCTTTGGAATGGAATTAACTATTATTGCTACTGTTCCGTAATCTCCGTGGATGCAAGGTGAAATTTTCTGGTTTACGGGAGGAATTCCTTCTATTTGAATTGAGTCGTATTCTTCTTCTGCGCCTATATAAGCTAGAAATTCAAGTGTTATGAGAGGTTCGTAATCTTTTATTCCATGGGCTGTTTGTTTAAGTCCAGCAACCATTCCAGCTTCAACTTTTATTGCATCGCTTTCTACTGGATGTTCGGCAATTACTGGTTTGACTGGTTCAACCTTTATTTCGTCGAGTTCCCATGCGAGAGCGTCAGCAATTAAGGCAATTGACTGCTCTAAGCCTACATGTCCCGTAATAACTTTGTTTTGGATTTTTTC
>JAOZNA010000009.1:0-1083 GCA_029934005.1 Candidatus Bathyarchaeota archaeon | reverse complement strand
TGGGGATAAACATCCTGCAAATAGCTTGTTGTTGCATGAATTACGACATGGGGCTTTGTTTTTGAAACGACTTCACCTGCGTTGTTTGAGACAACTATTCCAAGTTTACGGTTAATCTTGAGAACTTCACCTAAGTCCTTTCCAACTTTTTCCTTATCTATGTCTATGGCTCCAACTATTTGAACTCCTTCTTTTTCTAGGAGATGTCGTCCTATCCGACTTCCAACTTCCCCGATGCCATATAGAACTACTTTTATTGAGTTCATGCTCTTACCTTGCGAAGGTTCTTTACCTATTGCTGAAGTTGACATTTGTAAAGCTTATATTTTAGGTTATTCCCTTATGATGGAAGGAAGGCGACGACATGTCTGGCCATCTGAGAAAGGAGATAGTTACCCTAGAGGAGATGGACAAAGAACTTTTGGATAAGCTGAAAAAAGCTGGAATTGAACGTATTTTGCTCTGTGCGCAATGTGAAGGAGCCTTAAGGTCATGTGTGTTGGATGTTTCTTTGGAAATAGCTCAGAAATGGGGCGAAAAATTCAACATACCAGTTTTCTATCATACTCAACTGCTTGGACTCGCAACGGGCTTCACCCCAGAAGAAATGGGAATACAATTCAACGTAGTAGACTCGAAACCGTTCCTTAACCAGATTCTTAAAGAATAGAGGAAATCAAAATGACGGTGGTTTCACAAGAAATCATGAATAAACTGTTCAACGTAGGCGGAAAGATAGAATACTGCTACGAATGCGGAATTTGCGTTGCAAGCTGTCCAATGACACAACTAACGTCAAACCTTTATAACCCAAGAAATCTACTCGAAAAAATTCTATTCAATCCATTTGAAGCTTCAAAAATGGTTGAACCATGGCTTTGCGCATGGTGCTACCGATGCTACTCAAGGTGCTTCCAATCTTTAAGGGTACCAGAAATCCTCCTAGCTATAAAATCTTTAGCCGTAGAAAAAGGCTATCTAGACGGTTTCGAAAAAGCCCTCGAAATCATCAAAGAAAAAATACCTCTGCCCCTAACATGCCTTTACGTTTGTTTCCACCCCGAAAGAGCCGGAATCGACAAC
>JAOZNA010000065.1 GCA_029934005.1 Candidatus Bathyarchaeota archaeon | reverse complement strand
CTTTTAAGGTTAATTACCATTTGGCCTTTTGCAGAAAAGATTATTGCGGAACTGGCTACTCGTGTAAAAGCTTTAGTCGTTCCAGAAATGAACTATGGACAAGTTGTTCGAGAAGTTGAAAGAATGGCAAAAGGAACACCCGTATATTTTCTGCCTAAGTTCGGAGAGGAACCTCATAGACCGTTTGAAATTTTGGAATTAATTGAGAAGGTGAAAGAGAATGGGTGAAACTCAAGAACTAGTTGTGCATCCTTTAGCTAAATATTTGCGAATGGATAGAATTCCTCATATTTGGTGTGAAGGCTGCGGTAATGGAATAATCCTAAACTGCTTCATCAGAGCCTTAGACGAGCTGAAAATAGACCTCGATAAACTTGTTGTTGTTTCAGGAATCGGATGCATGGGAAGAGCGGCTGGCTACCTAAACTGCGATTCTTTCCATACAACCCATGGAAGAGCCATCGCATTGGCAACTGGAATAAAGCTTGCAAATCCAGAGTTGAAAGTTGTTGTTTTAAGTGGAGACGGAGACCTATTCGCAATTGGAGGAAACCACTTCATACATGCGGCAAGAAGAAACATAGATATAACCGTTATATGTGCAAACAACTTCAATTACGGAATGACTGGAGGACAACATGGTCCAACAACCCCCCTTGATGCAAGAACAACAACAACGCCTTACGGCAACATTGAACATCCATTTAATCTGGTTCATTTAGCAGCTGCAGCAGGAGCTGTCTATGTTGCAAGGTGGACAGCACTTCACGTTAGAAGACTTACGAAATCAATGGAGAAGGCTTTACAAAAGAAGGGCTTCACGTTTATTGAGGTTATTTCACCGTGTCCAGAAATTTATGGACGTTACAACAAACTTGGAACCGCCTTAGACATGATGAAAATGTATAGGGAAATCTCAGAAATAAAGCATGGCTGTGATCCCGCAAAGGCTGAGGTGTCGCCTAAAAGAATTGTTGTTGGAGAATTTGTAGACCTCGAAAAGCCAACATTTGAGGAGTCGGTTATGCAACAAATTGCCGATGTAAAGAAGAGAATTAGCGAAGGAGGAATCTAATCTTGAGGATTGAAATTAGAATAGGAGGTTTTGGTGGTCAAGGTATAATCCGAGCTGGAGTTATGTTAGCAACTGCAGCAAGCATATTTGAAGAGAAAAATGCTGTTCAAACCCAATCCTACGGTCCTGAATCAAGAGGTGGACGATGCAAATCCGAAGTAGTAATTTCAGACCAAGAAATTGACTTTCCAAAAGTCGAACAGCCCGACATACTATTGGTTATGTCGCAGGAAGCCTACAACGAGTATGTTGACACATTAAAAGAAGGCGGAATATTAATACTGGATCCAGACATGGTTCCGGAAAGAAAAAAAGTGGAAAATATTCGTGTATATGAAGTTCCAGCTACAAAAATTGCCGAAGAACTTGGAAAAAGTCTGGTTGCAAACGTTGTCATGTTGGGAGCTTTCACAGCCATCACCAAACTGATAAGCGAAGAAGCCATGAGAAAATCCATCTTACAAAATGTTCCCAAGGGAACTGAACAACTGAATTTAATGGCTTTCGAAAGAGGCTTAGAATATGGAAAAGCACTTCTATGAACAAAATAGAAATTTAGCGTATAGGAGGAGGAAACCATGTTAATCGGGTTAATATCCGATACTCATGACCGTCTCCCATACATTGAAAAGGCTATTAAACGGCTGAATGAAGAACGAGTCGAACTAGTTTTACACGCAGGCGACTATATAGCACCATTTGTAGCTTCAAAATTTAAAGAGTTAAAAGCCGACCTAATCGGAGTTTTCGGCAACAACGATGGAGACAAAAACCTTTTGTTAAAGAAATTTTCCCAAATTGGAGCAGAAATCCGCGGAAGATTCGCTGAGATAATTGTTGACGGTTTAAAAATCGCATTGCTTCATGGAGAAGAAGAGGAATTGTTGAAAGCCTTAATTAACGCTGAAAACCACGACCTACTTGTACACGGGCACACCCATGAAGCTAAAATTTACAGAAAAGGCGAAATGTTGATTGTTAATCCAGGAGAAGTCTGCGGGTATCTAACTGGAAAATCAACCATAGCAATTTTCGACACACAAACGAAAGAGGCAAGAATAATTACGTTAGAGTAAACCAGCTAAACTCTACTTTGAGGCTTTTTTCTCTTTATTTTCTCAAAAACTTTTCTAACACCATCCTCTCCCTCAACAGACTTCGCATATACGATTTCAAATGCTTCCTTAGCTGTTAACTGTGCAGGAGGTTCTTCTCCAACTATTTTTGTAATGAGATAACGTGCAGCACGCAAAACTTCACCATTTAAACTTGAATCAGCTAAATCTGCGATATGACAAATTAATGCCTCAATGGTTTTCGGTCCAATCGGTCCAGCCTGGTAGCCATGATGGGCACCAACTATATGCACCACTTCAAGAGGAAAACCTCTACGGATTAATTCTGAAACAGCAAGTGTTAAATGGTCAAGCCTTTCCCCCAAAGAAGACATTGCATAGCTTCCATTTTCCCTCTCAACATAAGTTAATGGCTTAAAAATGTCGTGAAGAAGTATTCCCGCAACAACGTAATCTTGGTTAACCTTCCCTCCGTAAATCTTCTTAACAATTTTACATAAGGTTAAGGCAATCTCTGTAGAAGCCACAACATGCTCTATGAAACCTCCAGCATAGCTGTGGTGCCTAGAAAGACCAGCTGGTGAAACATCCAAGGGAAGACCAGAAAACGTCTTATCTTCAATTTTTATCGTAGGATTTTCCAGAAAATCAGCTACTTTTTTGCGAAGAGATTCATCCTTAATCTTATTAATAATTCTCTTCAAGCGTTTATCCAATGTCCTCCCTTCTATAACAACGATATTATTTAATGTCAGCTAGTTAAGAAATTTCCGCACTCTTAGAAGAGACAGCAAACGCTCTCTTCATTTTATTCGCAGCAATATGAGCCATTCTAATAGGTTCAGGAATCCTATACTTCCTAACGCAGTTTTTTACAATTTTCACTGCATTTTCCAAAGAAACCATGTGCCCTACACTAACATAAATAGGTTTAAACCTCCACTTACTCAGTAAAACAGCCCCGATAACTTCGTTATTATCATAAATAAAAGTGAATTCTCCTTCCTTTTCTGGATTTTTTTCAATTTTTCCACAAAGTAAACTTTTAGCCACACCTATTGTAGGCTTGTTTAAAACAACGCCCAGATGAGACGCAAAACCGAACCTAAAGGGATGCGCTATACCTTGGCCGTCAACAAGAAACACATCTGGTTCCATATTCAACTTCCTTATTGCAGCTATGGCTGGTGAAACTTCCCTAAACGACAACAATGTTGGAATATACGGAAATTTTACCTCAACCTTACTTGTTTTAGTTTCGATTAACTTTAAGGACGTATATTCAAGAACTGCAACTGCGCCAAAAGCAAACTTTCCTAGATAAGCTACGTCCACACCTGCAATGTAACCAATTTTTTCCGGCAACCTATTCTCTTTTATAACTTTTTTAGAAAGCTTCCTCTGGCTTTCTCTGGCTTTTTCTAAAGAAAAACCTTTAGGAACTCTAAATCGCAAGTTATTTTCCTTCGTAACTTTACCTAGTTTTCATTTTTCTCTCTAGTCTTTTTATGGCTTCTTCGAGGGAAAGCCTTCTGGCTTCTATTGTTAACTCTCCTCTCGTTGTTTCAATTATTCTCCTAGCTAAATCGCATTTTCTTCTCAATCCCGGAACAAGCATGTATGCTTCTTCCATTCCCATAACTTCGATATATATTGTTTCCATAAGCTCCAAGCATTTTTCAGCCGATTTAAAATCTCCCTTTCTTAAGGAATCTAAGGCTCTTCTCCTAAGTTCTCCAATTACGTCGGTAAGCCCCAAAACATAACTTATTGGTGGGACATCGATTTCCTCAGGACCAACAAAACTTCCATTCTGGACAAGACTTAGGAAGATTTGTGCCTCTGCATATTCTTCAAAGGCAGCATCAACGATACCGCTATGAACCAGTTCCGGATAGTTAACGCATTTGCTATGGAATTTTTTGAATAAATCCTTCGTTTCTCTGAGCATTCTTTTTGCTTTCTCAATCTTGTTTTGATGGATAAAAAATATAGCTTGTTTTGAAAGCCTAGTTGCTTTTCTCATAATTGATTGAACTTCTTCCTTCGTTTTTTCTCGTTCCTCAAGGTTTTTCTGAATTTTCGTTAAATAATGTTTTAAAGACATTTTTATCCAAAATTAGATTAGTGGGTTTTCAGTTAAGGTTTTTGCAAAATAAATTGGGGGAAGATAAAAGAGATTATTTTAGTCTGTTTCTTCTTCTGTCCACTTTTCAACTATCAGTTTGTCTCCACCTATTTTGAAGCTGATTTTCACGTGGATGGAGTTAACTCCCTTGAACGGAAACATTGTATCTTCGGCGAGGTCTTTTGGAAGATAGATTAAGTATTTCCCATCTTTTCTTCGGAACAAACGTCCTTTACCAGCGTTAACCACTTTGAATCCCACACTTTTAGTCCTTTAAGTTTAACTAAGATATCCTCACTTTCTTGTATTTAAATCTTTCATTTTTCCGGCTATTTTTTCATTTTATCCAAAATTTTTTAATTTTTTGCCGATTTGCAATTCAATTAAATTTTATAGGTTGGCTTAGTTTGCTCAACAGAACTACACGGCTGTCTTTTGATTCATCAATAAAGTTGTAGCTTGTTTCTTTTGATAATTTTTTGGCAAATTCCCTTATTTCTCGGTGTGTAGGCATGTTTTCGTATTTTAATCTGAATCTTGAATATCCCACGTGCATGTAAGCCTTCGACTCAACATATGTCGGTTCAGCTTTTTCAATAAGTTTGGCGTAAAGCTCTGGAAACTTCATATTTAAATGTCGAACAAGGGTTATTCTAAGAACTGTGGGACACTTAAAGCTTTTTAAAAGCTCTAAGGTCTGGTTTATTTTTTCCCATGCTCCGCGAATTTGAGGTCTGCTTATACTTTTAAGTATCTGCTCATTTGGAGCATAAATTGAAATGTAAAGTTGGGTTGGTTCTTCGCTTAAGTTAGCTAATGCCTCTGGAACGGTTCCATTAGAAACAAGAAACGTAGTGAACTTACGTCTATGAAATTCAGCAATAAGCTCACCAAGATGAGGATAAAGCGTTGGCTCTCCAGTTAGACTTATTGCCGCGTGTTTCGGACTTAAAGCTTCCTTATACTTTTCCATATTAGTTTTCGGATTTCCCTTATACCCGCTCAAAATCTCCATCTGAGCCTTTATGCACCCTTCAACTATCTGATTCGGCGAATCCCACCTTTTAGGTAAACCAAGCTCGTTCCATTTTAAGTTTTTATCTCCGCTTTGAATTCTCCAGCAAAAAAGACAGCGCATTGTGCAGTAAAAAGCGGTTGGAGACATTTGAATGCACTGGTGGCTCCTTATTCCATAAAACTTTTGTTTATAACAAAATCTGTCATGGATTAGGGATTCGTAAAGCCAGCGGCATCGCTTTACGGCAGAGTGCCTGCCAACTATGTGATAGCCTTGTTTACGCATGGCTTGTAAAAGGTTTACTGGAACCAGCCTCTCTTCTTCCATGATTGCTCAAACTTACTGAACGAAAAAGAAAAATAAAAAGATAAAGCTGAACGCGTAAATCGTATCCCTAATTTTTGAAACAGTAATTGATTTCCTGAAATTCCTTAGCCATCCTTCTAACTTCAGTCCTTATTTTCTCTTCATTTTCCCCATCCATAGCTCTTTTTATCAACTCAGCAATCTTTTCCATTTCCCCTTCCTTCATCCCTCTTCTCGTAACCTCACACGTTCCAATCCTAACCCCCGAATCAACTATAATATTCACCCTTTCAAGTTTTCTAGCAATTTTTCTCCCCTGCTTATACCCACCGTAATTTAATATGACCTGATGAGAACTTGTAAAGCCATATTCACGACACATAACTGAAAAGCCGTAATCAGCCAAAGCTTCAGCTAATTTTTTAGCATTACAAATGACTTGCTGAGCATAGCTTTTTCCAAATTCCTTCATTTCTGCAAGAGCCAAAGTTAACGCGGCTATACGATTCCAATGAGCATTATCAACAAACCTCGGATGAATAAGCCTCTTCATTTCCTCACCATACCGTTCATAAGCAAGCAAAATGCCGCCTTGAGGACCAAAAAACGTTTTATGCGTTGACCCAAGAAGAACGTGGGCTCCTTCACGCAGGGGATCTTGAAATTGTTTTCCAGCGATAAGACCTAAAACATGTGAACCATCATAACCTATAATGGCATTGTTTTCTTTGGCTACCTTAGCTATTTCGCTTACAGGATGCGGAAACAAGAACAAACTGGCTCCGAACAACACAATTTTCGGCTTCTCAGTTTGAATAACTTCTTTAGCTTTTTCAACTTCAATATTCATTTTCTCCTTTGAAAACGGAAATGGAGCAACCTTCAAATTTAAAAGCCCAGCTAAACCTTCGTTCCAAATTCCAGGATACCCGCCATCCTCTGGTTTTATACAAATTATTTTGTCTCCTGGTTTCGTAAATGTGGAAAGAAATATCCAATCTGCTATGTGTCCCGAGAGAGGTCTTAAATCAGCTGTTTCAGCGTTAAAAACTTCTTTTGCAAGTTCTTCTCCGTAAAGTTCTATTTCATCAAGGAATTTTGTGCCCATATAGAATTTTTCTCTAGAAGTATATCTACATCCCATATCTGAAGAGAGCAGTTCCCTAACCGCCAAGCTAGTAACGTTCTCAGAGGGAATAAGATTTATGCAATTCTTCCAGCGCCAATCTTCATGTTCCCTAACCAAACTTAATATTTCATCGATCATTTTCGATCGCCAACTATAAACTCAAGAAAAACTTAAAACATTTGTTGTTAAAATGTTCACATTAAAACGTGGGGAGACTGAAGTTGAATAGAAAAACTCTAACGCTGTTGGCGTTTATACTAATCCTGCTAGGATCAATTCTAATTAACCTAAATAAATGGGAAGTTAAGGCTCAACCTACATTAGCAATAACTCCAAACCATGGGGTTCCAGAATCCACAGTACAGGTCAACGGAACCATAGAAACTCCAAACGGAGAATACGTCATAAAATTTGATAGTTGGACTCTTTCACGTGGAAATGCCTCAGATACCATGGTAACCGCAAATATTACTGTTCCAGAAAACGCAACAAAAGGAGAACACACAATATTCTTGGTTGATGTTACAACTGGCAATGCAGCCAACCAAACATTCACGGTTGAAACCGCATTTTTCTTGAACGTCACAAAACTTCCGGGAAGAAAACAGTTTCTAGAAGGACAAAACGTTAATTTATGGGTAGGCGTTAAAGGCGGAGAACCCGAAAAAGATTACATAGCGAACATCACGGTGACCGATCCATCTAACAGTTCTTACTCGAAGGAAATCGAAATTAAAACAAATAGTTATGGTTATGTGAATGAAAGCCTAATTTATCCAGCCGATTTTGGCACATCTGCCCACACAAATTATACTGGAGTGTACGTTGCAGAATTTAATAAAACTGCAAATGAACCTTTAGCGAAAACGGAATTCTTTATAGGAATAACAAATGCAACAGAATACCATCGATTTGAAACCGTGAAAATCTATGCTGTAGACTATGAACCAGGTACAAATGCAACAATAATTGTTAAGGCTCCTAATGGAACTGAAATCCTAAAAGAGAAAAAAACTGTTCTTTCGAATGGAACTATTCTGCATTATTGGAAGATTCCTGCAAAGGCTCCAATGGGAGAGTATAGCCTAAATATAACTGGCAAAACAGAAAAGAAAGTAAATGACACACAAACCTTGAGTGTTCCTGGTTTTCCTGTTAAAATTTCGGCGTTAAATTTGAGGGGAAGCCCTGTTTCTTCGGTTGAAATTAGAATTTATGAGGATGGAGTTTCTGTTAGTAACATTACAACCGAGGAAGATGGAAGTGTTAATTCAAGTTTGGAAATTGGTAGTTACATGTTGAAGGCTCTTTATTATGATAAGGTTGTGGGGGATCAGACGATAGATGTAGATGTTGGGGGTGGAAGCTATAATATAACGTGTATGCTTACATACATGAGAATACAGGTTTTTGACGGAAAAACTTCTGAGCCTTTACCGTTTATCACCCTTCAAATAGATTGCAATTATACGGTGGAAAAAGGTGAAGAAAGGTATAGAAGTTTTAAAAATGTGACAAATTTGGCTGGAATAACTGAATTTCCAAACGTTTTTGTCTATGCAAACTATACTGTTGCAGCTTTTAGATATGAAAAAGCGAAATTTTACGAAGAAAAATTCATAGATTTAGAACCAACCGAAACTTTCGAATTAAACATTACCTGTCCAGTTAAAACCTTGAATTTGACAGTTTACGATTCTGAAAATCATCCATTTGCTGGAGTGGATGTAAGAGTTTACGAATGGACAAGCGGGCTTGCCCAGCCTGCAGTTGAAGCAATAACAAACAATGAGGGAAAAGCATTCTTTAACCTAACATTTGGATGGTACTTGGTGCAAGTTTCCAAGCAGGATATTATAGCGAATGAGACCAAAGTTGAATTAACATGTGATGAAAACGTTTCAATTTATTGCAAACTTTTGAACTTAGACTTCTCAGTTAAAGTAACCGATTACTTTGGTAACCCAATTCCAAACTTAAATGTTGTACTGGAAAGGGTTGATACGTCTGAAA
>JAOZNA010000064.1 GCA_029934005.1 Candidatus Bathyarchaeota archaeon | reverse complement strand
TTGCCAACGCTTATTTTAACGTTATAAGTTCCATTGGACTCCGAAATTTTGATGGAATAATATTTTTTCTCTTTCTTCTCCTGAAGCGCCCAAAGAAAGATTTCGGCATTGGTAATTTTAATTGGTTTAATTCCACTCTCGATTATTGCAAGGTCTAAAGTACTGTCAAGTTCTCCAAGGGCAATTATCACTCGTTCAACTTTAGAATAATTCTCTAGAAAAGAGGTGAATTCCGGAAGAATAAGTAAAGCTAATTTCTGTGTCTCAGCTAAAAACTCTATAGAATTATCTCTGTTTAATACTGGAAACCTTAACTCATCATCAGAAATTAGACGGTAACGACTAAGAAAATTTATAATTTCAAAAAAGGTTTCATTAAAATGTTTCATTGATTTTTTAGCAATCCATTTTTTAAGGAATTCTTTGAATTGTTCAGAAGACAACATTTTCTTTAAATCTTTATAAGTTTCTTCTGCACAGTTGAATATTCCATATCCAATTTTGATGTTCATATCCACATTTTTGAATCACAAATTCTTAAATATATTATTAGGCTTTAATTCTCCAACAAATAGCCGTTGAACTGGCAAGTCGGAAGGTAAACATCATGAGCAAAGAAGAGAAATCATTAGCGTTTCTAGCCGCTGAGAGATTATTCGGCTTATTATCGCTTATAATTGGTTCTTTAACGGTATATTTCACACTAACCAGCATAAATTCAAAAGATTTTGAACAACTTCCAATTCCTTTCTTTCACTTATTCACGGCAATCGGCATAGCCCTAATAATTTTAGGAATAATCCTAATAATTGCCAGAATAGAATAAAGAAACTACTTTAATTTTTTCTTAAAAAGAATACCGTGAACTCCTTTTCCATAATAATCCTTTAAACACACAGTTTCCACATAACCAAGTTTCTTATAAAGACTTTGAGCCGCCTTATTATCTATTCTAACCTCTAAAAAACATGTTTTCACATTTTTAGTTTTAAACTCACTTTCAAGCTTTTTCAAAAGTTTTATTCCTATGCCCTTTCTTCTATATTCAATTGCGACGTCAATTGTGACTACATGACCAATTAAATCACCAAATTCGTTCTTGTTAATTAAACCGATAGTGAATCCAACTACTTTGTGGTCAACTTTAGCCACAAATCCTATCGAGTTTTTATTTTTTATTAAGTGCCTAATCTGCTCCTTCGTGAAAGCCTCTTCTGTGCTGAAGCATTCTAATTCGATGTTATATAACTCATCTACATCATCCATGCGTATTTGTTGAATTTCAATAGACATCGCAGCACCAATTTCTACTTACTTTAAAAGAATCACATAAATAATAGGGCTGAAGTGCACTGTGGAAAAACCTTGTCATAAATACTTATTACGTTAAACTCAACATCCACTTTCATACCTAAATAAAGCAGATGGCTCCTACATTTTTGATTGCAATCTGAAGCCCCAAATCCATCGACCAAAATTTCACCATTCATCTTTTCTCTAAGCATCTGATTAATAATACACTCAAACTTACCACTTGTTTCAGCTGCAACCACAGCCTTAATCAAAACATTCTCATTACTAGTTAAATAGTCAATATGCCACCTTCTATTCTTATTCTTTAAAAGATGACGGTAAATCCTCCTATGCAAACTGTTTGGACTAGGCCCCAAAGCAGAACCTGTGTAAAGGTAGTAGCCGCTTGGAAAACTAAATGTTCCAAGTTTTCCAACATTTATCGTCAATTTTTTCTTTAAGAAAATTACAAGTGTATAAACTCCTTTTCCCGGCAGAGCTTCAGCTACTATTTTTTCAAATTTTAAATATTTATCTTCCTTCAATTTTGAACAACTTCATGAATTTTCTCGGAGAATTTTCCTTTTAGCCTTTTGCGAAATATTAACTGAATTTACTATTTGGAGATAAACAGTAAATTCAGCCGTAATGGAAGCCTCCATATATGGTTGCCAAGGCCCAGACTTTCCTAAATGAACATGTGCATCACAGACTTTCGAGTTTTCCATATTCTTCATTTTGTTATTATTCACTTTTAAGATTGTATGAGAAAACTCTTAAATTAGACGATGTAAACTAGGTTTGCGAGTTGGGAAGAATGAGCGAGAAAGACCCTATTGAAATTCAGCGTGATGCAAATGCACTTTATGACAGTGGAAAATACGAAGAAGCTTCGCAGAAATTTGTTGAAGCAGCAAACCTTTATAAAAAGCTTGGAAACTTCTTTGATTCTTCCTATGCCTTTTATAAGGCGGGTGAATGCCAATTTTTCATGAAGGAGTACGAAAAGGCTATAGAATATTTTGAAAAATCAGCTGAACTTGCTTTCGAAAAAAGCTTCGATAGGTTTGGAGTTAGCGCTTTAGAATATGCAAGAGATTGCTATAGACAAATCAATGATACCGAAAAGGTGGAAGAACTTGAAAAGAAAATCAAGGAATTAAAGGAAAAACTTTCAACAGCATTCTAAACTTCCACATTTATTTTACAATCAATATTGCAAATTCTCAATTTATAAATCAGTGCAATGGCTTCCTATTGTAAAAGGTATCTGGAATGACCGATTCGAGTTCGAGAACCGTTAAAGATAGAAAACTAATTTATGGCATCGAAATAGAAAGAGAATTTGTAAATGGTTTTTTGATGGGTTTAGGAATTGGCTGTTTAGCGTTATTCATTGTACTCTGGGTTTCAGCATTCTTCAATTCCCAAATCTCCAACTTACATTACGAAACAATCATTTCAGCATTCATATACCCAATGATATTTCTGTTAGCCACAGGAATTTCCCTTTTAGTTGCTGGTTTGATAAGGGAAAAAACCTCATAAAAGAAACGCTTATTTCTTTTTAATCTTTCCATTCTCTCAGAAATTGCCTAAGGTTAGGTTATGGAAACAACATTTAGGGAATTAGCTGAACTATGTGAGAAACTTGAATCTACAACTAAAAGAAACCTAATGGTAAATCTCGTTTCAGAATTCATCAAAAAACTTAGTGTTGAGGAAGTTGAACCAGCCATATCAATGATTCTAGGAAGACCGTTTCCGAAATGGGATCAAAGAACACTTGAAATAAGCTGGGCAACAATCTCAAGCATTATAAGGAAACTAACCAGCCTAGACTGGAAATTTTTCTTAGAAAGCTTTAACGAGACAGGTGATGTTGGAGAAGCAACAAGAAGGGTTTTTGAAAAAAGCAAAATGAGAAGGCAATCGATGCTAATAGAGAAACCGTTAACCATATTGGAAGTTAGAAGGAATTTTGAGGAGATAGCGGAAGTTTCCGGAGTTCGTTCAAGAGAGAAGAAGGAAAGACTGCTGGAGGCACTACTCGGACTTGCAACTCCGCTAGAAGCAAAATACATCGTTAAAATTCTAATTGGTGAAATGCGCACTGGCTTCCATGAAGGCCTAATGGAGCTTGCAGTTGCAAAGGCATTTGGAATACCGCATGAAATTATTCAGCAAGCAACCATGATGAGGGGAGACATTGGCGAAGTAGCATTTATAGCGAAAAAGGAAGGAAGGGAAGCTTTACTAAAGCTTGAATTCAAAATTTTTCATCCAATAAAGCCGATGCTTGCACAAATGACAGAGAATGTGGAAAAGGCAATCAAGGAGCATGGAGGAAAAACAGCATTCGAATATAAACTTGATGGTGCTAGAATTCAAATTCACAAGTCTGGAAATACGGTTAGAATTTTTAGCCGACGCCTAACCGAAGTAACCGAAAGCCTACCGGAAATAATAGAGCTTGTAAGAAAGGAAGTTAGGGCTAAAGAAGCAATCTTGGAAGGCGAAGTTATAGCAGTAGACGAAAAGGGAAAACCTTTACCCTTTCAACATTTAATGAGAAGATTTAGGAGAATTCGTCAAATTGAAGATATAAAAAAGGCTATACCAGTCAAACTTTACCTTTTTGATGCTCTTTACATCGACGGAGAAAATTTGATAGGTCTCCCATATATTGAAAGAAGAAGGAAACTCGCTGATATTACGGGAAATATTCCTTTAACAAAACAAATTGTTACCGATAATGTGGACGAAGCCGAGGCCTTTTTCAGAGAAGCCATTGAAGCGGGGCATGAAGGACTACTGGCGAAAAAACTTGACAGCCCTTACACGCCTGGAATAAGGGGTAAAAAATGGTTCAAAATTAAAACTTCCTTGGAACCGTTAGATTTGGTAATAGTTGCAGCTGAGTATGGTTATGGAAGAAGACACGCTTGGCTTTCTGATTACTACCTTGCTGCAAGAGACGAAGAAACTGGTGAATTTCTGATTGTGGGCAAGACGTTCAAAGGATTAACAGATAAGGAGATTGTGGAAATGACTGAACGCTTGAAAAAGCTTACGATAAGACGGGAAGCAAGAAGGGTTATAGTAATTCCAAAAATAGTTGTGGAAGTAGCTTATAACGAAATTCAGAGAAGCCCAAAATACAAATGTGGAATGGCACTGCGTTTTGCAAGGATAACTCGAATAAGGGATGATAAATCTCCAGAAGAAGCTGACACCATTCAAAGGCTGAAAGAAATATACGAGAGCCAATTTAAACATAAAGCGAAATGGAAAATCGAACCTTAAACGAAACTTAAAAATTCTTAAAGAAATTGCCTAGAACTCCTCAGAAAACACCATTTTTCAACATGGAAAAATCGGATTTAAAGTTTAAAAACTCTTAGAGATGCTCTGTTAAACAATCAAAAGTCTTAAAATGATATTTTCGGGTTTTGGAATTTATCGAATAATTCCGAATAAATTTAATTTTTACAAAAATTTGTTAAAATAAAATAATAATTAAGGAATTCAAAAGCATAAGACGAGTGAAAAATGAATGATTTCGGCTATAATTTTGAAAGTAGATTATGCAATGTTTTCGAATAATTTCGAATCGAATAGCTTGGTTATTCACCTATAACTTGAACTATAACTGTCCTTTGTCTTGGATAAACATCTGTTTCAACAAACAAAAGCGACTGCCAAGTTCCCAGCACAAGTCTCCCATTAACAAGCGGAATTGTCTTCTCTGGCGGTAAAAGCATAGACCTAATATGGGAGTGGGCGTTTGAAGGATGCCTATATCCCACATTTTTGGGGGAAATTTTTTCAAGAAAATCCTCAATGTCCCGTAATAAACTTGGATCATTTTCCGTTAAAATCAATATGCCTGTAGCATGCGGAGCAAACACGTGCACTATCCCATTCTTTATTCCAGACTTCTCAACTATTTCTTCAACTTTAGATGTCAAATCAACAAACTGTATTTCGCCACGAGTTGAAAACCTAACTGTCTCATTATAAATTTTCATCAACCTTTCACCAGCCCCATTTTGAAGGTTTATTAATTCCTTTAAGAAAATTAAACATTACCCTATTCTAACATACAACTATTCACCAAATCTTTTCCTCTTTTCCTTATCTATTTCCTTCAACATAAATTCGGCAAATTCTTCTAATTTTTCACGTTTAAAGTCAACTTCAACCTTTGTAAAACTACATTTTAATGCCTTCCTAACCAAATGGCTGAATGGGTGTTCATTCTGGATATACCATTCGCCCCCTTCTCTCTTTGACATGACTTTCCCCGTTTTCAAGAAACCGAGGGTTCTACAAAGATTCAAAATGTAGTAAGATGGATGTTTCACAAGAAGTTCAGGTACATCTTCCAAATCATAAAGTAAAGCCTTAAAATAAACTCCATCGGGCACTTTTCCAAAAACTTCACGGATAAATTTACCATATAGAACCACTCCACGTTCATAAATAACCCTCAAATGAGCAGGCAGATCAGGATCCACGCTTGGAAAAGGCCCTACAATCCCACTTTCAAATTTTTCTCTCCAACTTTCGGAAAAATGGAATTCATAAGGCATGGAATAAACTGGGTTCTTCGCATTTTTCTCTAAAATCACACTCATTTCAAGTCCTTTGCCGCCAATCTGTTTTGAATAGCTCAAGCAGAGCTTTGCCAGCGCTTCCTTCTCTTTATCGGATAATGGATGTTTTACCACAATTATGAGGTCTATGTCGCTTTTATCTGGACTAAAACAACCCATGGCTAATGAACCATGCAAGTAAACACCGATCAAATTTTCTCTTGTAAAAATTTTTCTAAAATTCTCTACAATTTCTCTTAACAAATTTTTAATTTCTTCTGGGCAATTGGCATAACTGTAGCATAAGTTTTTCTTAGCATTCGGCATTGCAGTAACCTATTTGTTTCTGGCTTTGTACATTTGGAGAAATCTTTCTGAATATGGAAAAAGCCTCTTCTCGTAGTATTTACATGGAAATTCTGGACAATCACTCATGCAATAGCCTATTTTCCTTTCAACCACACATTGAAGTTTTGGACACACATGCCCCAAATTTTTCATCTGCTCCTCCATTTTCCTCTTAACAACTTCTCTGTCCTTTTCAAGTCCTGAACCACATGGAAGGCAAATTTCCTTTACATAAAGCCCGCAGACGCTACAACATATACCACAAGCCGCAACATAAACTCGTTCTTTACTCATCAAACATTCCCTACACAACTAAATTATATCAATTACTTAACCATATCCTCAGAATGCCTATCTCACTATACGCCAGAACAACTTTAAAACCACATTGGAGAAAACTATGAAGAATCTTTAAACCGTAAGACGTTAAAATTTAGCTGTGTAATAAATGGAGCTAAACCAGTACGAAAAGGTCGTTATAGCCCATTACAGTCGAGACGCAGTATGCGAAGAAATAGCTCGGTTCAGCGACAAACGGTGGGTTGCAATTCACTGCCAAACCATAGACAAATCCGGTAGACCTTATCTATTACGATATAAAAGAAAAGGAAAAAGTAGAATTCCTCTTAAAATTGAAAGCTCAGAAGATGTGAAAAAGCTTTTAGAAAGATTCAGAAAAGTTTATCCAAGAGCCTTTTACGCATCAGCCAACGTCTACAGGAAATTGGAAAGTCAAGAAGACGTAAAAACTTTCGAAAACATCGTTTATTGTCTTCCAACATGGGATATTGATAATGAACTTGAAAAATGGGAAGCAACAATAGAAGCTGCAAAAGAAATAGTTTCCTTTTTGCAACGGTATGGAATTGAAAAATCGATTTTCCTAAAATGGTCCGGAAATGGAATGCACGTTCACGTTCACCATCAAAGCATTTCAAAGGAACTATTAAATAAGATTCATCCCCTAGACCTAGCATATTCAATAGTTGAATATGTGAACACAAAACTTCAAGCGAGATTTTTCGAAATAGCCCAGAAACATAATGCAACAAAACTTAGAGTGGAGAATAAAATGGACATACAAAGAGTTTTCACATGCCCATTAAGTCTTCACCGTTCCCTTAACACAGTTGCAGTATGCATACCACCAGACAAGCTTGACGAGTTCACACCCGAGTGGGTTTCATCAGAGAAATACGTCCATTGGAAAGGTTGGAACGGCTATGTGGAAGGTGAAGCAAATGAGATGGCAGTCATGGCATACAAAACAATAGGTGGTTATCCCTACACTCGATTTCCAAAACCTACTAAGAAAAGTAAACGCTTAGATGAAATGATTCTTAAATGGTTAAGTAAGGAGTAGATGTTGATGCTTTTGTATACGACGTACCAGCTGGTGGCATTTAGTGAAACATTAAAGATTAAGTAATACCAATATTACCAAAACCACTGAAATGAATAAAACTTATCTTAAAAATAAGAAAAACATGAAGGTTTAGCCTACATTATCATCTAACATTTTACAAACTCATCCTAAAACTCCTTAGAAAAACGCCCTTTGAATACATCTAAATCGAGGTAAAAATATGGTGAAAATTTTCCTCACCATGATGTGTACAGACTTAGACTTTGAGATGGGCAAGTATCTGCATAAATGTTGTATACAGAAGCATCAACACATATTATATTATTCAATGCCAAGTGTGTGCCAGTTTTGCATTTGTTGCAGATTTGGCGATCTTTGTGTACTGTGTTAACGGTTTTGTCAGAATGGTTGCATTTATGTGTCTGGTTGGGATTTTTGTCAGTCTTTATTTCATGAAGCCGCAGTTTTCGCGATTTTTTATGTATAATGCATAACTCTTATATTTATTATGCATTATAATGCTTCTTTGTTAATGGTGATGCAGTTGAGTAAGGCGGTTGAATCTGAGGCTGAAAGAAGGAAGTGGACTTCTATTCGGGTTAGGAGAGAAACTGTTGAAATGCTTAGGGAACTTGGCAAAAAGGGTGAAACCTATGATGATGTGATTCGGAGGCTTTTAAACAGGGTTAGGAGACGGAGAAGGAGTTAGGCTTATATGGTGTCAAAGGTTGATAGGAAGGCTATTAGGCGGTGGCGGAGAAGAGGTTTCTATAGCGAAAAGGTTTTGGTTAAACTCTTAGAGAAGCATGGTTACAACGCGGTTAGAGTTCCTGTCAGCAATCCAAGTAGGAATCCCTTGCCTGACGTAATTGCCAGAAGAAACCAGCATGTTTACGCTTTTGAAGTTAAAAACGCCAAGTTTTACGCTTATTTTCCAAGAGAACAAATTGAGAAGCTATTCAAGTTTTTAGATAAGTTCATTCCAAGTTCAAGGGAGTTTAAACATGCCATTTTAGCTGCACATTTGGGGAAAAAATGGATATTTAATGAAATTCCATGGGATAAGTGGGTTAATGGAACCCTGCCTGAATATGAACGCATAATGAAGAAAGAGAATGGTAACTTCAAAATTGAAGATGGTAAGTCTATGTCTGTATAAGCGAAATAAATTAATAGATGCAAGCTAAGTCGAGTTAGAGGTGTTAACAATGGCTTTGCATGGTATAATTGTGAATTATAGGGTTGGACCCAAGACTCAACGGAACAAGGAATGCTTGCTGAGGTTTCCAGATGTTAAAAGTAGGGAGGAAGCTTCTAGACTTATTGGACGCAAAGTTGCTTGGCCAGTTGGTGAAAGGAAAATAATTGGAAAAATAGTTGCTGTGCATGGCAACAAAGGATTAGTGCGTGCAAAATTTAGAAAGGGGGTTCCAGGTCAAGCTTTAGGCAGCCTCATAGAATTAGTTGGCTAAGCATAATTTAATCTTCTGTTCTGATTCTTTTCAAAACTTCTACTTCTATGAATTCCCATAGGAAGATGAAGATTATCAT
>JAOZNA010000063.1 GCA_029934005.1 Candidatus Bathyarchaeota archaeon | reverse complement strand
TTTTAGTGTAAACGTGAAATCTTAATAGTGTAGTGTGTTATCTGAGTATTTAGCGTATATGTTGAGGAAGTTTGGAATGTCAAAAACTGGTGAAGATGAGGAAGCGTTTCGTAAGTTGGCTGTTGAGGTTCGGTTCTTGGAAAGCACTGCTGAGGCTATTCAGTCAAGAATAAACTTTGTTAATGCTGCTTTGACCGAGTTGAGGTATGCTAAGGAAACGCTTGAAGGAATAGAAAAACAAGAGGTTGATGTTCCACTTTTGGTTCCGATAGGTGGAGGATCATATGTTAAAGCGAAGCTTGAAAGCCGTGACACGGTAATTTTGGGTATTGGTGCTGGAGTTGCCGTGGAGAAGTCGTTGAAGGATGCGAAGGAAACTTTAAGCAGGAGAATGGAAGAGTTGGAGAAGGTTCGCAGTAATCTTCAACAGCAATTAACACAAGTACTTAACAGAATTGAGGCGGATAGGGCGAAGCTTGGAGAAATTTCAGAGAGGATAGCTGGGAGGCAGACGGATGTTCGAAAAGCTCAAGGCGGGACTTAACAGCCTAGTGAACAAGATAACCACAACTGAGCTTACTGCTGAAAAACTTAAACCGATTCTTGAAGAATTCAAGCTTAATTTGGTTGAAAACGACGTGGCTTTTCCAATAGCAGAAAAAATATGCAATGAACTTGTCAATCGTTTAGAAGGCTTACAAATAAAGCGGTTGGAAGATAAAAGGAAAGTTGTAAGAGAAAATCTCCAGCAGATTTTGCTTGAAATTCTGGATTCTGGAGAAAAAATTGATTTGCTTGAACTGGCTGAGGAGAAAAGGAAAAAGGGTGAACCATTAGTAATAGTTTTTGTTGGTATAAATGGAACTGGTAAAACGACCACCATCGCCAAAATCGCCAAGCTGTTCTCCAAGAAGGGTTACTCCGTGGTTTTAGCATGCAGCGACACCTACAGAGCGGGTTCAATAGAGCAACTCGGCGAACATGCAAGGCGTTTAGGAGTAAGAATGATCAAACACACCTATGGTGCTGATCCAGCTGCAGTAGCCTACGACGCAATAAACTATGCGAGGGCTCATGGAATAAATGTTGTGTTGATTGATACGGCTGGAAGAATTCAAACGGATAAGAATTTGATGAACGAACTTGCTAAAATCAAGCGTGTTGTAAATCCGGATCTAACCATATTGACTGTTGATGCCTTAACTGGGAATGATGCTGTTATGCAAGCTGAGGAATTCAACAAGGCGGTTGGAATAGATGGAACTGTACTCACAAAAGTAGATGCAGATGTTAAGGGTGGTTCAGCCTTAAGCGTAACTTATGTGACTGGAAAACCAGTAATTTACATAGGAACTGGTCAAACCTACGAGGACTTGCAGGAATTTAATCCGCAACGTTTCACAAAAATGATTTTGGGGCAATAGTAGCTTTTCAGCCTTTTATTCTGCACTTAACAAGGTTAACAATATTGCTTTCGCTGTGTACAGCCTATTTTCCGCTTGTTCATATATTATTGACCGTGGGCTTTCCACCACTTCGCCACTTATTTCGTATCCTCTATGAATTGGCATATCATGCATTACGTAGGCTTCGCTTTCAGCTAACAATTGGCTGTTCACCTGATACGGCATCATAAGCCTAATTCGCTTCTCCTTTTCTTCCTTAAATTTTGGGTCTAAGAAAAGTTCCATGTCAACCCAAGTGTCCGTATAAACAAAATCTGCGTCTTTAACAGCCTTCTTCACATCAGTTTCAGTCTTGTAGAACCCGCTTCTTTTAGCTTCATCCAGCAACTCTTGGTCTAAAGCTGGTTCATGCGTTAGCGGAGTTACAGTTGTGATTTCAACTCCAAGTTTAGAGCATATCTCTATCAACGAGTTGCAAACGTTATTGTGCACACCAATGTAAACGAGTTTTATTCCTTCTAGACTTCCCTTCTTCTCTTTCATGGTCATAAGGTCGGTTATTGCTTGGCAAGGATGATATTTTTCGTCACATCCATTTATGACTGGAACAAGCGAAGCATCAGCCATAAGCTGTAAGTCAGCATTTTTAAGTAGCCTCGCCATAATGCAGTCAACATTTCTAGAAAGATACCTCACCTCGTCGCGGATGTCGGCCAAAACAAACTGGGTTGTTCTCCAATCAAGATAAATCGCGTGTCCTCCAAGCTGGGTCATAGCGACTTCAAAGGAAACCCGCGTTCTAGTAGAAGTTTTCTGAAAAATCATAGCCAAAGATTTTCCTTCCAAAGCATTACGGTATTTTTCAGGATTCTTTTTAATCTCTATTGATTTGTCAATTATCTTAAGGAGTTCTTCACGGCTCCAATTTTTAAAGTTTATTAAATGCCTAGGCATTTTCCCGCCTCTTAAGGTTTAAACAATTCTGCAATTCACCTTGTTAGCGCTTACTTTAAATCTTTTGCTAAAGAATCACCTTAAATGTGTGAAAGCCCTTGTAATTCTTGGAGAATAGAACTATGCTCTTGCTGGTGGCTTCAAGAAGAGATGTTGCGGCTATGAACATAGCTGAAAAACTGCTTGAACATTACGATTTCCAAAAAACCTCGGAAAGTTTTGATAGCAATCCAACCTACCTCATGAACTTGCAAAACCGCGAAATAAAACTGATTTACACAAAAAAGGACTCAATATATACCCAAGACTTAACAGAGCATTTCAAACCAGAACTAATAATTTATCTCTCAAGGCACAGCAGCGCAAGTGGAAAACCGACGCTTTCCGTTCATACGCCTGGAAATCTAACAGAAAAAGCGGATTATGGAGGATTACCAAGAAAAGTTTCTGTTTCTCCAGCTAGTGCGATGAAAAACGCCTTAAAAGAAATGGAAAGGCTTCGAGAAGAATATGGTTTAGCATACGAAGTTTGTTACGAATGCACACATCACGGGCCTTCGCTGGACGTTCCCACAATGTTTGTGGAGCTTGGAAGCAGCCCTAAACAGTGGCGGGACTTAAAAGCAGCTGAGGTTGTTGCTCATGCCGCCTTTAAGGCAGCTGTTGAACGTGAAACTTATCCTGCGGTTGTTGGGATTGGTGGTCCGCATTATAATGAGAAGTTCACGAGGCTTGCTTTAAGGGAAGATATTGCTTTTGGTCATATGGTTCCAAAATATTTGGTTTCGAAGTTAAGTTTTGAAGTTTTGAGGCAGTGTGTTGAACGGACTGTGGAGAAGGTTGAATCTGTGGTGCTTGATTGGAAGGGAATTAGGGGGGAAGATAAAAAGCGGCTGGTTGAAATGCTGGATAGGCTTGGTTTGGAGGTTAGGCGAGTATAGTTTGAGCATCACATTTTTATATTTGTAATCAGTTTTGAGTTTCGAAAAGCCATGGGAGTCAGATCGTTTCTAGCTTCGTGTTCGAGGTTGCTTAAAACAGCGAAGAAACCCGGAAAAAGTGAGGTTTGGCTTTCGGTTAAGATATGTGCCTTAGGCATAATAGTAATCGGGTTAATAGGTTTTGTAATACAGTATGTGGGTTCGCTTCTCTTAGGTCCAAGTTAGCGAAGGTAAAGTGAAATGAGTGAATCATATAAAAGAAAAACTTCTGTTTTTGCTGTTAGAACCACCGCAGGACAAGAGAAAAATGTAGCTGCTTTGATAGAAGCAAGAGTTAAAACAAGTAACTTACCAATAAAGGCTATACTTGTTCCAGAAACTCTTAAGGGCTACGTGTTTGTCGAAGCTGAAGGACCGCATTTCGTTGAGAAAGCGATAGCTGGATTGAGGCATGTGCGTTTACGTGTGCATGGCATTGTAGACTTTAATGAAATAGAACGCTACGTTGTTGTTAAACCCGTTATTGAAGAGCTTAGCGAAGAAGACATTGTTGAAATCATTAGCGGACCGTTTAAGGGCATGAGGGCAAAAATAACGAGAATAGATAGAACTAAAGAAGAGGTTACCTTGGAACTTTTGGAAGCTACCTTCACCTTGCCCATTACAGTTCACGCTGATTATGTAAAACTTGTGGAAAAAGCAAAGAAAGGTGAGTAGAGATGGGAGAAAAAAAGATTATAGAAGCGTTGGTTGCTGGTGGACAAGCAACAGCTGGGCCTCCCTTAGGTCCAGCTTTAGGTCCTCTCGGATTGAATGTGATGGCTGTAGTTAACAAGATTAACGAGCTGACAAAGGATTTTTCCGGAATGAAGGTACCTGTGAAAATTATTGTTGATGTGGAAACTAAAGAGTTCGAGGTTGAGGTTGGAACTCCAACGGCTTCTGCTCTGATTATTAAGGAATTAAAGATTGAGAAAGGGTCGGGAGACCCCGGTAAAGAGAAGGTTGGAAACTTAAGTTTCGAGCAAGTTGTGAAAATCGCAAAGATGAAACGCCCCGAGCTTTTGGCTAAAGACCTGAAAGGGGCGGTCAAGGAAATTCTTGGAAGTTGCATTAGCATGGGTGTAACGGTTGAGGGGAAGAATCCGAAGGAAGTTCAGAAAGAAATTGATGAGGGAAAGTATGACGAAGTTTTTGAGAAAGAAGCTTAGCAATCTTTTTATAAAGGGCTAGTTAAGGTGAAAAGGCGAGGCTTGTAGATGCCAATAGACATGGAAACTCTTACGAATGCCATAAAAGAGATGAAGGAAAAAAGTAAGAAGAGGAACTTTACGCAGTCAGTTGAATTAATTATCAACCTTCAAGATATTGATCCCAAAAAGCCTGAAGGGAGAATACAAGAGTTAATAGAACTTCCCAAGGCTTCTAAGAAGCAAAATAAGGTTTGTGTGATAGCTTCCGGCGAGTTAGCTTTGAAAGCTAAGAAGGCTGGAGCAGACTATGTTTTAACAAGGGAGGAGTTGGAAGCTATGGCTGGAGACAAAAAGAAACAGCGGGAACTAGCCAAAAACTATGATTTCTTCTTGGCTGAAGCTCCTTTAATGCCGCTCATCGGTAAAATTTTGGGAAGCATTCTTGGTCCCAGAGGAAAAATGCCGACTCCAGTTCCGCCTGGAGCTGATATTGCGCCTTTAATTGAGAAGAGACGTAGGACGGTTATGGTTCGTGTGAGAGGACAGCCAGTTCTTCATTGTAGGATTGGAACAGAGGATATGCCAGACGAAGAGTTGGCAGAGAACGCCATGGCTGTTTTGAATGCTTTAGAGGTGAAACTTAAAAGGGGGTTAAAGAACATTAGTTCCATCTATCTTAAGCCTACAATGGGGCAGCCGGTAAAGATTAAGCCTTAGAGGAACTGAAACATGCCATCTCAGCAAGTGTTGCTGCAGAAGCAGGCTCAAATCGAGGAAATAAAACGTTTGCTTACTGAGTATAAGGTTGTTGGAATTGCAAGCCTCGAAAAGGTTAGGGCTGCTCAGCTGCAGGAACTTAAAAGGAAGATAAAAGATAAAGTTTTCATGAAGGTTTTTAAGAACACTTTGGTAAAGAGGGCAATAGACGAGTTAAGCGACAAGCCTGAGCTTAAAAAACTTGAGGAATACCTTACTGGAGCAAACATTTTTCTTTTCACTAATATGAATCCCTTTAAGCTTTCTTTAATGCTGGAGAAAAATAAGGTTAAGGCTATTGGGAAAGCTGGTGATAGGGCTGCCTTTGATGTTGTTGTTCCAGCTGGGAATACTGGTTTGCCGCCTGGACCAATTATAAGTCAGTTTGGTCAAGTTGGAATACCTACGCGAATTGAGTCTGGAAGCGTTTGGATTAACAAGGATACGCTTGTATGTAAGAAAGGTGAGGTTCTTTCGCTTCAACTCGCAAATATTCTTTCAAAGCTTGGAATAAAGTCTGTGGAAATTGGTTTGTCTTTGAAGGTTGTTTATGATGATGGTGAAATAATTACTGAGGACGAGTTAAGTATTGATTTAGATGAGATAAGAAAAAGCATAGAAGAAGCCCAGAAGTATGCTTTCAACCTATCAATTAACGCGGCTATTCCAATGCCAGAAAACATAAACTTACTATTGCAAAAGGCGTATCAAGAAGCTTATGCGTTGTCTGTTAACGCAGCAATACCAACCAAAGAAACAATAGCGAATCTACTAAGAGAAGCCTATGTAAAGGCTCTAGCACTAAACCAAAAGATAAAACTTGAAGAAAGCCAGTAAAAGTTATTGCCTGTAATCCGTTCAACTTTGTTTATAAAGTTAATCTTTGTAATTTTAACTTAGAAATGATTTTGTGAGAATATTGCTAAGGAGGATAAATGTAATGCGTTTGAGGCATCTATTCGCTGTGATACTTGATAGGAGATTATATGGGCGTGGAATGCTCTTTTGGAGTATGCCATTTGTAAGTTTCGCTTTTTTTGTTCAATGCTTTATTCTTTTTCTGTTTAGTCCCAAAATGCTGATAATTTATATCCCCTTATTTGTGGGGTTTATCTTGTTATCTGCCTTACCTGCAAAGAACTTCAGAAAGGAATTTCATACGATGAGCTACTGGCTAATTTGTCTATTTCTCATCCTAAGCATCCTTACTGAAGCTTTCGCTTTCACAATGCACTTCGAGCCTTCCCTTATTGGCGTTTTTCAATGTCTTTTAGTGTTATTTATTTCCAATATCTCGCTTCTAATATCCGTGTTACATTTTGTAGTTGTTGGTCAACGAGTTTCCGCCCGTGAAAGCATCGGGTTAACAGACAATTTCTTTACTGAACAAAAGAAAACGTGGAGGAGTAGACTTCTAAATTTTCCAAATGCGGAAAATATAGTTAAACTTCTCGATGAGGGAGTTTTTGTTCCAAGCTTATTTGACAAAGGACTTTTTAATCTGACAGTTCTTTGGTCTTGCAATCTTATGGAAAAGATTATCGATACGGTAGCAAATGAAATAATTAAACGGAATCCTGAAAAGAAAAGTTTATTCAGAACCAGTGATGGACGACCACAAAACTATCCGCGTCAATTGAAGAATTTAGGATACAAACATAAATCTGATGATATAAGTAAATTGTGGAACAAACTGCGAAATAGGATCGCTCATCATAATTATAAGCCAACATTTGATGAAACTTACGAAGCGTTAGGCATACTTGTTTCATTTATAAAGGAAATGCCTATAATCATAAAAAAATGGAAATTAACGTGAGAACTTCTAAAGGCCTCAAGTGAATTTTATTGAAAAGAATAACACATAATGTTTATATAGTTTGATTCAGCCTATCACTAAACACTCAAGTCTGAGCACGAAAAATTGAAATGGAAGTATTCAACTTTCAGAATAGGAGAATGATGGATATGGGTATGGAGTATATCTACGCTGCAATGATTCTTCATAAGGCTGGAAAGGAAATTAACGAAGAAAATGTATCCCAAATCCTAAAGGCGGCGGGAGTGGAAGCCGACCAAGCGAGAGTGAAAGCTTTAGTCGCCGCCCTCTCAGAAGTAGACATCGAAGAAGCCATTAAAACTGCTCCTACAATGGTTGCTCCGGTTGCAGCTGCACCAGCGGCTGAGGCTCCAGCTGAAGAGAAGAAGGAAGAAAAGAAGAAAGAGGAAGAAGAGGAAAAGAAAGAGGAAGCGGCACTCGAAGGACTTGGAGCCCTCTTCGGCTAAACCTCAAAACAGCCTCAATATTCTTCTAAGTTAAACTTACATATTTTTCGAGTTCTTCAGCTACATCGCTTAAGCCAAGCCTATTAAAGGTAGCCCTTGTTGGAACTCCACGGGAGTCCCAGCCTCTCATTTCATAGTATAGCCTTAACAACTCCTCAAACTTGACTTGGTCTAGTTTGGCGCCTTTATACGGTCCCTTTGTTAGTGGCTCTTCAAACCATCTTGGCGGTGGATAATCTATGGTTTTGCTCCATGAGTTTCCATATTCCCTAATCCAGAAAGCCCTTATTAAAGCGTAGATTCTATCAGCAACCTCGTTAAACATTTTTTCCAAGGTTAAGGTTTGTCCAGTTGCAGCTTTCAAAAGCTTCGGATACCAGTCAAGTTCGAAGCCGAGTTCTATCCATGGAAGCCTACAAGCAACAAGGCACTCGAACATTCCACCTCTTATGCGTTGAAACTCTATTACTTTTTCAACCTTAGCGCGGGTATAGCCAGCTCGGTCAGTTCTTATTTCCCAAGAGATAACCCAAGCTTCCTTGTGGTGAGCTCCAATCGATGAAGTTGCAAATGCAAGTGCCATTCCGGGAACTGTATGGCAATCATAAGCTGAAACTTCTAAGCCTTTAACATGCATCGCCCATTTTTCTGAACCACCACCAATTTTTTGACTTATCCGCATCACTCCCTCAGCCAAAAGATTTCCAAGTCCCCTTCGATAGGCTATGTCTTCAACTAAATCCTTGGCACGTCTAAAGTCTCCCCATTCAATTCCGTCCCTAATCAAACCTTTTTCAGTCGCTTCCATGGCAAAGCCTAAAACATTACCTAACGAAATCGTGTCAAGTCCAAATTCATCAGCCATTCTATTCAAAATCGAAACTTTTCCAAGATGCCCCAAACCAATATTTGAACCAAGCATGGCAACATTCTCATAGTCAAGCTCCGACTCCTTGGCTTCAGAATCTAAAACAACATTTCCACAACTCATATTACAGTTCGGACAGCCACGCCTTTTTGTCTTAGCCGCCTCCATCGCGTAACCATCAATCAACCTATAAAAATCAAACATGCCTTCTCTAAAATTACGCGTTGGCAAAACACTGTTTTCTTGACACCACTCGATAGTCATCATAGTGCCCTGCCTAACCCAAAAGTCATAACCATCTCTAGACCTAATAGTCTCATAGCATCTACTCACAAGACTATGGTACTCTTCGGGTTCAGCTAATGGAATGTCCAAGCTTCCCTTGAAAACAACAGCCTTCAAATTTTTAGAACCCATAACAGCACCCATTCCCGGTCTTCCACCAGCTCTTCCTTCCTGAGAAACAACCGTTGCGTACCTAACCAGTTTTTCTCCAGCCGGCCCAATAGATAGGATTCCAGAGTTTCTTCCATGAATTTCCTTAAGCTTCGCCTCGGTCTGGAAGGTCGTTAAGCCCCATAATCCCTCGGCACTTAACAAACTTGCATTCTCATTTTCAACATATAAGTAAACTGGCTCCTTCGCTTTTCCTTCAACCACAACCGCATCGTATCCAGCCTTACGCAAGTAAACAGCAGCAAAACTGCCAATATTCCCATCTCCATACCCGCCTGTAAGCGGGCTCTTAGCAGCAATCACAAGCTTGCCAAGACTCGGACCTGGAAGACCAGTCAACGGACCAGCAGCAATCACAAGCTTATTTTCGGCGCTGAAAGGGTCTATTCCAGGCTTTAACTCGTCCCAAAGAATTTTAGCAGCAAACCCTCGTCCTCCAACAAACTTTAACGCAAAATCCAAATCATAGTTCTGAACAACTACCTTGTTTTCTGAAAGGTTCACCCGCAATATTTTACCATTCCAACCATACAAGTTTCGCCACCTCGCTGGAAAATTAATGCTACACCTAAGAACTATTTACATTTTTAGGCTGAAACGA
>JAOZNA010000008.1 GCA_029934005.1 Candidatus Bathyarchaeota archaeon | reverse complement strand
AAAAGTGAAAATTGACTTCCATGTTCATCCACTTTTGAAACAAATTTCAGAGAATGAAATTTTGTCTGAGATGGAAAAAGCGGGAATTGAAAAGGCGGTATTATTAGCTCTTGATTTGAATCCTAAAGCTTTAGAAAATAATCGAAAGCGCCAAGAAATAATGCAAAAATGTGTCAACTGTAATATATGGAGTTCAGAAAACGTTCTAGAGTCCATGAAACAAATTTTAACAATGGCAAACACAAGCAATAAGCTTGTAGCCAAAATCACAAAAAATTTTGGCAAACACTTCATAGGGATTGGCTCAGTTGATCCATCTAGAGATGTAAACTACGTGAAGGAGAAACTTAAGGAAATTAAAAAGTTGAGACTTGAGGGAATTAAGCTTATTCCAACACTTCAGCTTTTTAACCCAAAAGACGAAAGGGAGAAACTAAATAGAATACTTGAATTCTGCGAAAAAGAAGATAAAATTTTAATTTTTCATACTGGTTGCGATCCAGCGGTCTGGGAGAATCCTTGTTTTTCTGAAAATGCAAATCCAAAATTGCTAGAGGAATTCATTAGAAGTTTTAAGAAGATAAACTTTGTTTTGGCACATATGGGCGCCTACAGTTCACGTTATCCAGGAATATGGCTTGATGAAGCCTTAAAGCTTGGGAAAAAGTATCATAATGTTTGGTTTGATATTTCGGCAGTAACATATTTGGTTGATGAAAAAGAGTTTGCGGATAAGATTAGATGTGAAGTTGGCTGGAACCATGTTTTGTTCGGTTCGGATTTTCCAGTTATTCGGAGGGAAACTATGGCATCTGCTGTTAAAAGGGTGGAAAATTCAAGTTTGATTTCTGAAAAAGAAAAAATTGGCATACTAGGGTTAAATGCCGCCAGACTTCTTAAGCTGATTTAGGTTTTCTTTGATTTTTTAAGCTCTTCTTCCCTCAGAACTCTTCTTAAGACTTTTCCGACCATTGTCATTGGAAGTTTATTTCTAAACTCAACTTCTCGTATTGCCTTATAAGGAGCAACTCTTTCCCTAGCAAAACTCATTATTTCTTCCGCAGTAGCTTTTTTCCCCTCCTTCAACACTATGAAGGCTTTTGGAATTTCACCAGCAACTGGGTCAGGTTTTCCAACCACAGCACATAATTTGACTGCAGGATGTTCATATAGAACATCTTCAAGTTCTCTTGGATAAACGCTGTAACCTTTATATTTGATGAGGTCTTTCTTGCGGTCTGTAATGTAAAAATAGCCGTCTTCATCCATTTTTCCGATATCTCCGGTATAAAGCCATCCATTCCTAAGAACCTCAGCGGTTTCTTCCGGCATTTTCCAGTAACCCTTCATCACTTGAGGCCCCTTAACAATTAGCTCCCCAACTTCGCCTGGCGGAAGTTCTTTCTTTCCAGTTTCGACATCAACTATTTTAGCTTCGGTGTCTGGCCAAGGAATTCCAATGGAACCTATCTTAACTGTTTTCATGGTTGCGTCTAATGGGTTGCAATGAGTTACTGGAGAAGCTTCTGTGAGGCCGTATCCTTCAACGAGTACGCCTCCGGTTAGTTCCATAAACTTTTTCTGGACTTCTGGTGGGAGTGGTGCGGCTCCGGAAATGCAGAATTTAATTGATGATAAATCGTATTTACTTACGTTTGGATGGTCTATTAGTAAGGCGTACATTGTGGGAGCACCGCAGAAAACTGTTACTCGATATTTTTCGATTGTTTTTAGAACTTCATCTGGATTGAATCTGGGTAGCATTATCATTTTTCCAGCTAGGTAGATTGGGGCGTTCATGGCTGTTGTCATTCCATAAATGTGAAAGAGCGGTAAAACGGTTAGGAAAGTTTCTTCACCTTTTTTCCCTCTTAACCATTCAGCGCACATGATTGCGTTTGAAACTAAGTTGAGATGTGTTAGCATAGCTCCTTTTGGAATGCCAGTTGTGCCTCCAGTATATTGCAGAACAGCCAAATCTTCTTCTGGATCAATTCTTACTTCGGGTGGTTTGGGCGGGTTTTGTTCGATGAGTTCTTTGAAAAAGTAAATGTCTGGTCTGCGTTCAATTTTTCGGGACGGTATTTTTCCGAGCAGTGAACCTAAAAATGCTTTGAATGGAGGCATATATTCTTTTAAGTTTGTGATTATGGCTCTTTTCAACTTTGTTTTTCGCCAAACTTTTTTAACTATTGGATATAGCAAGTCAAGGCAAACTATGGTTTCAGCTTCCGAATTGCTTAGTTGATACTCAACTTCCCTTTCTTTATAAAGTGGATTTACCGCGGTTATGGTGGCTCCGACCTTAAGAGCACCATAATAGGCAATTACGAATTGGGGAATGTTTGGAAGAAATAAAGCAACTACGTCGCCTTTCCTAACACCTAACTTATGAAGCCCAGCTGCGAATCTGTTTGAAAAAGTTTTAAGCTCTTTATATGTTATTTCCCTTCCCAAATAAACTATGGCTGTATAATTCCCATAGATTTCAGAAGTTCTATCCAAAAATTCGAAAAGCGGAATATTCGGATATTGAATTGACTGGGGGATATCTTCGGGCCAAATCTTCAACCATGGTTTTTCCGGAATTTTGACCTTCTTTCTTTTTCTTTTCCTTGGCATTAAAGACCCTAATCCATAAGTTTGGGTTAGGATATATATAAAATTCAACCAAAAGTGTTTACGCAACTGAATGAATGCTTTCCATGGTGTTCTCTTTTAAGCCTTGAATATTAACATTTTAATTTTGAAAGCAGTTCGATTAATTCATCCTCGCTTGTTACAATATGGTTAGAATAGGCTATTGGCCATGGGGAAGCAAGAGGTTTTTCACTAAAAACTATCACTGTTTTTCCAAGCTTTTTTGCTTCGGATATTTCCATAGCAGTGCCAAAGCTGGGTTCGTTACAAATGGCAACTATCACGTCTGCTTTTTTAATAAACTCTAAATCGTTCTTAACGATTCTATCAGCTAGTTCCTTTTGGTTTCTGAAATCTTTAACGTGGCTATAATCCATGCCTTCGTTTTCAAATTGATTAACGATTTTGAAGCCTCTGGTTCTCAGATTTTTCTGCAACTCTTTTATTTCATCTACATTACCATAACCTATTGGACCGCAAACCATTATTTATATGTGGATATAAGACTAAAAACTGTAATGGATATTGTTGACATTTGTTAGAAATAGTTGGTAAAAATTATTGAATGGGATGATTAAATTGAGCATTGAAGATCGGTTGTCATCCATCGAAAGTCAGTATAAAGAAGCCTATAAAATGCTTCATGATATGGCTTTACATCCTACATATTACAGAGGTAAGCCAAACTCTGTAGCTGAAGCACTAAAAAAGGTTTTATCACTGCAACGTATGCTTGAACTTCTATACGAGGACGTTAGGAAGTTAGAAGATGAAAAGACTGAATTTTATGTTGAGCGTTGTGACTACAATGTCACAAAAATTGGAGAAATTATAAGGAAGGCAAATGGTATTTGCGCCAAAATTGATGCTGACAATTTTTCGGATGCATTTCGTCTTTTCAAATTGATAAGATCACTAATGTATCAAATCATTGAAGATGTTAGATTAATTTACGCGCTTAAGCTATACCCAATTCAAGAAAAGATGGCGTTAAAATCTTTGTTGACAGATTTGGGATTTTTAGAAGTTACAAAATGCCTTGATGAAGCAGAAACGAACTTTGCAGAAAAACACTTGAAAGATGCCATTGATAGAGCACGTGAAGCATTAGAAAAAACTGTAACTTCAATTTTGTCCGCCATAGGGAAGAAACCAAGCGGCTATTTCTCTACGGATGTAGGAACATTAAGCAGTTTAGGGATAATAGATAAAGAAACGAAGAAACTTACGGAGGCAACATACTCATACCTTTCCGAAGCAGGCGCCCATGGAAGAATAGGAGACCTTACTTCTGGTGATGCGCATTATGCCCTAAAAGAAACATACATGCGTATTGACATTTTGTTAAAGAAATATTCAATGTATTCTTCGAAAAAAGACAACAAACCGAAGGCTAGGTAATTTTCATGTTGTATGTCTCCTACGTGAATAATCATATTAGAGTATTAGGAATAACTATTTGTTCTGTTAGGTGGTGAAAGTTTGGAGTTATTGGAAGCCATAAAAACGAGGAGAAGCATAAGGGATTTTACTGGCGAAAAAATTCCAGACGAGCACATTGAACTAATATTGGATGCAGCCCGATATGCGCCTTCGCCTGAAAACTTGCAGATGTGGCGTTACATTGTAATACGTGAAGACCAAGAAATGAAAGACTTCATAGCCGAAATCTCGATGGAGATGGCGAGAGAAGTATTTGGAGGGCAACCATACGAGCTTACTCAAGGAAGACTTTGGTACTTGCCTGACCATATGCGACCAAGAGAATTCGAAGACATACGTGACGGAAGCCTTTTCAGCTATCCTAAATACGCCGACACAGTAGTAATAGGTTGCGCCTCTGAATGTTTTACGGATGCTCATTTATCATACAACATGCAGCTCTTCGGCTCAGTCGTAGTTGCTATGGGCATGCTTCAAATGTGGCTTGTTGCCCACTCACTTGGATATGGATGCGGATGGATGGCTCTTGCAATTTCCGACCCAAGACATCGAGAAATGATATGTGAAAGACTTGGAATTCCAAGAACATGGGAGCCTATAGGCGTACTATGCATAGGAGTCCCGAAAGAGAAACGAATGCTTGGACCTTCAAGATTCCCAATGGAAGGAGTATTTTACAGTGAACGTTGGGGTAACCCCTACAAAAGGTTAGCCTTTAGAAAAATGAAAGAGGAAGGGAAAGAAAATGAGTGAAAAGCTTACTTTGGAATTAAAACTTGAGGTTAAGGAAAAACTCAGTGAAATAGCTAGGGAATGCAACTTGCCACTAGAAAGAGCATGCGAGCTTATTCTTTCCGAGTTTGCCAGAGTTGTTGGCGGCAGAATCTACACTGGACGATGGCGTGAAGCTGAAGGATTGATGTTCGTTGTCCAATGGCCTTTCTTAACTGGTTTTGTGAAAGTTTCAGGTGAAGAACTCGCTAAAATGGGGGTGAAATAAGTTGACTGCGAAATATCGAAAGGCTCCAAGCGGAGAATGGCTTGGCTATCCATTTCTACGTCTAGAGGACATAAGCCAAGAATCATTCCAGTTTCATAAATTCACCGCTTTATCACTAGTTGAAAACAGAATGGGAAGAGTCTACTTAAGAATGGAACATGAATTCTACCAAAAGTTTCTGAAAGCAGTTAGAAAAAGGTACGGTAATATTTCAGCTTCAAACGTGGAAAAAGCAGCTTTAGAAGCCGTTAAAAACTGGGTTGAGGAGGCACTAGCTGAATGAGCATGGCAAACGCTAAAAAATTCTTCGAAGCAATAGCAATGAAAGCCAACAGAAGCAGTCAAGGACAGAAAATTATGCGAGAATGGGTGGAACCCTATCCGGGAAAGATAATCCAGTTTATAACTGACACTGAAAAATTCTATTTAGTTGTTGCAAATGGCAAGCTAAAGGTTTTCGACGGAGAGTATCCGGCTCCAGACCTCACATTTAAAGGAACAACAAAAACAATAATGGAAGTTTTTACTGGCAGAAAACGTTTTAGAGACGCAATGAAGTCTTGGGAGCTTGTTCTCATAGGAGCTGGACATGAAGGGTTTGCGCTTGGAAGATTGATTACAACCGTAATGTTGGAGGTGTAGGTTTGGAAATTAGAAAAGTTGCTGTTATAGGCGCTGGGACGATGGGTTCGGGAATTGCCTATCTGTGCGCATGGAAGGGCTATTCGGTTTCGGTTAGGGAAATAAATGACGAATTATTGAAGAAGGGAATGGGCAGAATACGCGAAATGATAGTTGGTGGAGTTAACCGTGGAAAGCTCAGTCCAAAAGATGCGGAGCAGATTATGGGAAGGATAAAAGGTACTGTTGATTTAAACGAGGCTGTTGAGGATGCAGACTTGGTAATAGAAGCTGTTTTTGAGGATATAAATGTGAAAAAAGAGGTGTTCGCTCAATTAGACCAGAGTTGCCCATCCCGCACAATTTTAGCTTCAAACACTTCAGCACTAAGCATAACAGAAATATCAACAACCACAAAAAGACCTGACAAAGTGGTAGGCTTACATTTCTTCAATCCACCCTACGCAATGAAGCTCGTGGAAATAGTTCTAGGTGAGAAAACATCTGAGGAAACCAAGAAAATTGCTGAGGAATTCGTTAAAAGCTTAGGGAAAGAAAAAGTCGTGGTCAAGGATTCGCCTGGCTTCATAGTTAATCGAATTGTTTTGCCAATGTTAAACGAGGCTTGTTACTTGGTTTACGAGGGAAAGACAACAATTGAAGATGTGGACAAGGCGGCTATGCTCGGAATGAACTTTCCGATGGGACCGTTCCGATTAGCGGATTATGTGGGCTTGGACATAGCCTTAGCTGTGTTGAATAGGCTTTATGAGGCATTAGGCGAGAAGTTCAAGCCATGTCCGCTTCTGGTGGAAAAGGTTAAAGCTGGATATTTAGGAATGAAAACGAGAAAGGGTTTTTATGAATATTAAAGTTTCAATCTCAGCCTTTATTAATATATTAAGCATAAAACTTAGAAGGTGAAAAAATGTCGTATAAGACCCTCACTTTTTCGCGGGAAGCCAGCTTTCTAATGCCAGAAGAAGCCAACATAGCTTTAATAACCCTAAACAGACCGGACTCCTTAAACGCTCTAAGCTTTGAATTGCTAAGAGAATTAGACAGCCTACTTGAAGAAATTCGAAACGACCAAACCATCCGTGTAGTGGTAATAACTGGTGCTGGGAGAGCCTTCAGTGTAGGCGCAGACCTTAGAGAAGCTGAAAAACTAGATGAAGCTGGAGTCAAGGAATACATCGGGTTCGGACAAAAACTCTTTGACAAAATAGAAAATTTTGATAAACCAGTAATTGCAGCAATAAACGGTTTCTGCCTTGGTGGAGGTCTAGAATTAGCATTAGCATGCGACATAAGAATAGCCTCAGAAGAAGCAAGAATTGGAAGCCCCGAGGTCGGCGTAGGACTAATTCCAGCTTGGGGTGGATGCGTCAGACTTGCCAAGGCTATTGGAAAAGGAAAAGCTATGGAACTAATCTTAACTGGAGGACAAATAGACGCAAAGGAAGCCGAAAGAATAGGTTTAGTCAACAAAGTAGTCCCAGCGGATGAACTTAATTCCACAGTAATGTGGACAGCTGGAACAATCGCGACAAAAGCACCCATCGCCGTCAAACTCGCAAAGAAAATAGGGGTTAGAGCCATGGAGATAAACATGGATGAAGCCAACAAGCTAATGCTTGAGGCATGCCTAACATGTTTCAAAACAGAAGACATAAAAGAAGGAGTAAAAGCGATTTTCGAGAAAAGAACACCGCAATTTAAAGGAAAATAACCATTTCACCCCTCTTTTATTCAAATTAAAATGTATAAGTGAAGTTTATGGCAAAAAAGGTAGCGGTTGTAGGAATAGGGCACTCAAAATTTGGAAAAAGACCAGATGTAACCATAAGGGAGCTAGCCCACGAAGCAGTTTTCCCAGCCCTAGAAGACGCTGGACTTTCAGCCCAAGACATCGACGCCGTTGTTGTAGGCGTTGCAGGCGACGAATTCGCAGCTCAAGGATCATGCGCAGCTGTAATAAACGATTACATTGGAATGCAGGGAAAACCGCTTTATCGTGTTGAAGCAGCATGTGCAACTGGGAGCGCAGCTGTAAGAACAGCATGGGCGCTCATAAACTCTGGCTTGGCAGAAACAGTTCTCGTTGTAGGAGCCGAAACAATGACTCACGTCGGGACTCCACGAGCAACGGAGCTGATGGCAAAAGCAGGAGACACAAGATGGGAATACCCTTTCGGCGTAACGTTTCCAGCTTTTTATGCTTTAATGGCTACGGCTCACATGCACCAGTATGGAACGACCCGTGAACAATTGTCAATGGTTTCTGTAAAAAATCATAAGTATGGAGCAATGAATCCTTATGCCCATCTAAGAAAGGAAATCACATTAGAAGAAGCTATGAAATCTGTTATGATATGTTATCCGTTGAATCTTTACGATTGTTGCCTAATTTCAGATGGAGCTGCAGCTGCAGTTTTAGCAAGTGAGGAAAAAGCAAAAAAGCTTACTGACACCCCAGTTTGGATTATTGGATTAGGCGCAGCATCAGATAACATGATGATTGCCGAAAGAGAAAGCCTAACTAGTTTAAAAGCTACGAGGTTAGCTGCGGAACAAGCCTATAAAATGGCTAGAATAAAACCCGAGGAAATCGACGTTGCGGTCGTCCACGACTGTTTTACAATAGCGGAGATAATGGCTTACGAAGACCTTGGATTTTGTAAAAAAGGTGAAGGGGGAAAGTTTATAGAAGAAGGCCAAAGCTACATCGGTGGAAAGATTCCAGTTAACATTGATGGTGGACTAAAATCGAAAGGACATCCGCTTGGAGCAACTGGAGTTTCTATGACCGTAGAAATAACTAGACAATTAAGGGGAGAAGCTGGAAAAAGACAAGTTGAAGGTGCAGAGATAGGTTTGAGCCACAATATCGGAGAAACTGGACAGTACTGTTTTGTGCATATTTATAAAAGGTGAAAATTTTGAAGTTTGGTTATGCCTCTTGGCTGCCAGAAACGAACATGATGAGAAAGTTCACTGAAGAACTTGCAAATGGACGTTTAATGGGAACTAAATGTAAGAAGTGTAAGACGAAGTATATGCCGCCAAGAATTCAATGTAGATGTGGTTCAACCGATATGGAATGGTACGAGGCACCTAAAAAAGGAAAGCTCTTGGCATATACTATAATTATGTATCCGCCCGAAAGCATGCAAAAATACGCTCCATACATTGTTGCAGTTGCCGAATTAGAAGATGGAACTAGGCTTCTTTCGCATATAGTTGGCGTTACTCCCAAAACCTTGAAAGTTGGAATGCCAATAGAAGTTTCAATAAGTAAAGTTTCAGAAGATAGGATAACCTATAAGTTTAAACCATCAACTTAACGCAGATTCTCCTCAACTTCCTTCAAGGTTGGAAATGCCGGGCTTGCTCCCATTCTAGAACACGTAATGTAGGCAGCTACTTGAGCGAAATAAACAGCCTCTTTCAAACTCGCTTTTTCTAAAAGCTTCTTAATCAAAGCCGCAGAAAAGCTGTCTCCAGCACCCGTCGGATCAACAACCCTAAACCTTTTAGACAAATAGCTAGGTACCCTCATTTTAAAACGAGTTTCTCCATCCAACACCTCACATCCTTCACTTCCCTTAGTCAAAATCACAACGGAAGGCCCATACGCTTGGATATCAGTTAAATCTTCCAATTTAGCTTTAGAACTTCTCTGAAGTGCATTCCATCCAATCTCGTTAAGTATTAAAATGTCAACATGCTGTAAAGTATCGTGTAACTTTTCGATTCCAAGCTTAAAGTAGGGTACTCCCGGTCTATAAACGATTTTTTTCCCAGCGTTTTTGGCGTAACTTGCAATGGTGGAAGATATTTCGGTAAAGACCTCGCCTATATACACTATTTCACATTTTCTAATTAGTTCCCAGTCTATTTCATTTGGAGATGAAATTGAAAGCGCTGAGTTAGGAAGCCCAAGTGCGAAAAGGCGTCTTTCTCCTTTTCTGCTTATAAGAATCAAGGTTTGTAAAGAACTTAAACTTTCAACTTTAACATTTGAAACGTCTACTCCATTTCTTTGAAGATTTTCAAGTAACACTCGACCTGAATCATCATTTCCAATTTTCCCAACGAAGGCTACTGGAACTCCTAACCTTGCTAACGCCACAGCAACATTCGCACCCATCCCGCCAGGGTAAACTCCAACAATATCAACATAAACTGTTTCATCTACAGATGGTAAACGTTCAACGTTCCCATACAAATCTAGAGCCGCGCTTCCAAAAACCACAACCCTAGCCCTAACCTTTCTCTTCTTTTCAACATGCTCCCGCAAAAGCTCCTCAACTAAAACATCATGAAAATATTTAGTGTTTATACCATATTTTCGACAAACGTGAACAATATTTGCGGAATAAATTTTGAAAAGCTCTTCTAATGTTTTCTTAGCAACTTTAGGAGAAATTTCGCCAGGAGGCTTTAGGAAAAGTATAAGCCATTTCCCGAGTTTTGTGGGTTGATACCACTTAACCCAAACAGTTTTTTTCCTAATCTTTTTTCTTTCCATCCCTTGCTCAAGTATTCCAGCTTCAACCATTTTCTTCAAGTATTCAATGATTGACTTGTTCGAGAAAGGTAACTGTTGAATAAGCTCTTTTTGATAAGTTGGAGCATCAACTTTTAAATTTACAAGTATGCCCATACCAGTTTTTGATTGAAGAATACGCCAAACAAGCTTACGTTTTTCCACTTCGAGTGGAAAGGGAAGAACATAAGGCCAGAACTCTATTTTTTCATTCAATTACCGACACCAGTTTTCTAATGGATACTTAGAGGATATAAAAATGCCAGTTCACGTTAAATTTTTGAGAGTATTTGATATTGTACTCCATACTTTTTGCACAGTTTAAAGGCTTTCTTCTCAAGTTTTTGTTGGTAACTTTTACTTGGCTGAAAAGACCGCTTGAAAATTTCCTCATATTTAGGGAGTAATTCAGGAAAATGGTTCTGTAAAACTCTGTAATAAAGTCTCTTGCAGGTTCCTTGGAGAGTTAAAGCCCCAACAAAAACGTAACTAGCATTAAACTCCTTCGCGGTTTTAATCATCATTTCAAGCTGTTCGTTTGTATCCGAAATGAAAGGTAAGACTGGAATGTAGGCTATTCCAGCGAAAAATCCATTTTCCCTAAACTTCCAAAGCGTTTCAAGTCTTTCACTTGGTTTCGGTGCAGCTGGCTCAAAAATTTTTGCTATTCGACCTTCCAGCGAAGAAAAAGAAAACGTCACAAAAACTCCATGATTAAGCTTATCGCTCAAATCCTTCGGAAGAATAGCGTTTTCATCTATTTCCTTTAATAATTGCATATCGCGTTCCACAAGCGTCGACTTGGTTCCTACATGAATGGGAAATTTGTAGTGAAGAATTATCTGCAACATTTTTCTCGTTAATTTATACTTCTCCTCTATTGGTTGCCATGGCTCAGTTGAAGAAGAAATCGAAATAAATCCATACTCACCTTTCCTCGCCCTCCTTTGAAGTCCCTTCTCCAAAAGTTGGCACGCATTAATCTTCACTGAAAGCTCATCTTGCATGTTAAATCCGTATTTGCTTCCTCTAATATAACAATAAACACAATTGAACATGCATAATTCATATGGATTAACCGAATAGTCATCCAAAAACCATTCATCCCTTTTCCTATGCTTATTAAGAACAGACTTAACTCTAATCTCCTTAACCATTTTCGCTCACCTAAATTTATAAATCGCCCTATCTATTAGTTTGTTCTAATCCTCTATGGAAGATAACAAATGTTTGATGCATTAATGCTATTGCTACCCATACTCGCGTTTTTCATAGGAATAGCCGCGGCCCTAGTCGGAATCGGCGGTGGAGTCTTCATGGCACCAATCCTCATCCTAATCTACGGTTTCCTTCCAAAACAAGCGTCTGGAACAAGCATAACAGCCATAATTTTTACATCAATATCATCAACAATCATCTATAAAAAACAAGGGAGAATAGACTATGTTGTTGGCTTAATCCTTGCAGCAACAACCATTCCGGGCGCATTTTTAGGCTCTTACGCAACATCAATAGTTCCTTCACAAACATTAGGCATGGTGTTCGCGGTCTTCCTTCTTTTCGTAGCGTTACGTATGTTAATAGGACTCAATCAAGAGAAACCAAGGAAAGAAAATAAAGAAAGCCGCGGCTGGAGTAGAAAAATTATAGATCGAGACGGAATTGAATTTTTGTATCAAACTGACATTCGCTTAACACCATTCTTTGGTTTTTCCGCTGGATTTTTCTCCGGTCTTTTAGGTATCGGCGGCGGATCATTGCTTGTTCCAGCTATGCACCTTGGCATGGGAGTCCCAATGCACATAACAGTGGCAACCTCCATGTTCATAATGATTTTTACTTCAATCAGCGGGAGTATAACCCATTTCTATCTTGGTAACGTAAGCTTTGAACACGCTCTACTTCTAGCTTTAGGAGTTATTTTTGGCGCAAGAATTGGAGCAAAAACTGCCAAAAAGGTTTCAGCGAGAGGACTTAGAAAAACATTTGGCATAATACTTATCCTTATAAGCCTACGAATGCTCCTGAAATTTGTAGGTTTAGCTCCATAAACAGCCGCATTATGAAAGAGTTTTATTCTCCTTTCATAATCTATTTTGCTTGAGTAAAAGGGAGAACCCATCGTAATGGCAAAAGAGATAATTGGACATGGAACTTGGTACGACAAGATGGCAGCTCGTATAATTGAGCGGGAGCGTAAGCTAGGTAGAAGCTTGGACTTAATTAGAACCGAGATGGGAATTGGCGCCTCAGGTTTTCCCCATATCGGAAGTTTTGCAGATGGAGCAAGAGCTTACGCTGTTACCTTAGCCTTAAGAGAGCAAGGTTACAAATCCGAATTAATCGCCTTTTCAGACGACAAAGATGGGCTGAGAAAAGTTCCAGCCGGACTTCCAAGCTGGCTTGAAAAATATTTAGGTTATCCAGTTACCGACATTCCCGATCCGTTCAAATGCCACGAAAGCTACGGCAGACATATGTCTTCACTTCTTTTAGATGCCTATGACAAATGCGGAATAGAATACAAATTCATGTCGGGAAAAGAAGTCTATGAAAGCGGACTCTTAAAAAAGGAAATTGAAACCATTTTGGCAAACGCCAAAAAAGTAGGTGAAATTGTTAAAGAAGAAGTTGGACAAGAAAAATACGTAGAGGTTCTGCCATATTTCCCTGTTTGTGAAAACTGTGGACGAATATATACAACAAAGGCTTACGAGTTTCTACCGAAGGAACATAAGGTTCTCTATAAATGTGAAGGAATGGAAGTAAAGGGAAAATGGCTTGAAGGATGCGGTTACGAAGGTGAAGCAGACTACACAAAAGGGGAAGGAAAACTCAGCTGGAAAGGCGAGTTTGCAGCTAGATGGAAAGCCTTGGACATTCGCTTCGAAGCCTACGGCAAAGATATAGCTGATTCTGTGCGTGTAAACGACCGCATCTGCCAAGAAATCTTGAATTTTCCACCGCCGATGCATGCAAGATATGAAATGTTTCTGGATAAAAGCGGAAGAAAAATCTCAAAATCTCTTGGAAACGTTTTTTCTCCTCAAGTATGGTTTAGATACGGCTCACCGCAATCCTTACTTTTACTTACTTTAAAAAGATTTATTGGAACCCGTACTCTAGACGTAACTGATATACCACAATACATGAATGAATTGGACGAGCTAGAAGACATATACTTCGGTAAAAAGCAAATTCGAGACCCTAAAGAAAAAGCGAAGCTAACTGGCTTATACAAGTATGTTTGGTTGTTGACCCCGCCGAAAAAACCAAGCATTCATGTACCATATAATCTGCTTACATACCTAGCAAAAGTTGCACCTGAAGGAAAAGAAAGAGATTATATAATCCAAAAACTCCGAGAATATGGATATTTAGCCAAAAATCAGAAGCCAGATTCAAATCTATTGAAAAGAATAGATTACGCCTTAAACTGGGTTAAGGATTACGCAGAAGAAATAAAAGAAACAGCAATTGAACTTTCAGAAAAGGAAGAAAAAGCGGTAAAAGAATTAATAAAACTTCTAGAAAAGGAAGAAACGGCGGAAAAAATACAGAATGCCATATTCCAAATAGCAAGAAAACACGAAATAAAACCTCCAAACTTCTTCAAAACCCTTTACACAATACTACTCGGAGCACCAAAAGGACCAAGGCTCGGTCCCTACATCGTTACCATGGGCAAAGAAAACGTCACAAAAACATTAAAGAAAGCAATTGAGGAAACTACTAACAAATCGGAAAAATAAGGGATCATAACTTTAATTTTAATGGGTGTTCCAAAGATGTCTACTAGTTTGTCCTTTAACTGTTTAGGTTAAAACTTATGTTTCCTTGAGGTTACTATTTTAATGGTGAATTGTATGGAAAAGAAGCTTAGTTGGTGTTTGTTTACTGCTTTTACATTATTTTGGCTCATGATATTTTCATCAACAGTTTATGCTGATAAGGGCATAATTCCTATACTTCCCGGGGTTTCTGTTTATGAACCTGGACAAAAAGCTATCATAGCTTGGAATGGAGAAGAAGAAGTATTGATACTCTCTACTGATGTTTTTTCAAATGGTGAAACATTGGTCATTGAGCTGCTTCCACTTCCTTCCGAGCCTAAAGTGGAGCTTGCAAGTTTTGATTCGTTTCGAAAAATTCAGAGCCTAATATGGAAAGAAAACATGAAATTATCTTTAGCTATAGAGGGAGGAGATCATACTCCGCAGACGGACGTAGAAATCATTTTTCATGAAAAACTAGGTGCTCACAACATTACCGTTGTAAGAGCAGAAAATTACATTGAACTAGTTAATTGGATTGAAAATTTTCTACAAGCTAATGATGTTAACGAAAGCTTTTCCTTAGGAGATTTTGAGCAAGTCATTGAAGATTATATAAGCAAAGGTTTTCATTACTACGTTTTAGATTTAATAACGGTAAATTCGGAAGAAAAAAGCGTTAACCCGATTCTTTATAGATTTAAATCCGGCTTTCTTTATTACCCGCTTGTCATTACAAGCCCCCTTCAAAGTGAAACAAAGATAACACTATTTCTTCTGACAAACAGCGCAATAGTTTCAGATTGCTATCCTATGGAAAAAGCAACCTACCGTATTGGAAATATAATGGAATCTATTGATTTTCCTGTTCAGAAAGAAGATTTGTACAAGATAGATATAAGAATTGGTGAATTGTTTGATGAAGGAGCTTGGTTGACTGTTCTTAAATATGAAGGAAATGTAAAATGGCTTAAGCAGGATTTAATTATAGCAGAAAGTTCTTTAGCTGCAGAGTCTGAAGATACGGAGAGCCTTAGCATAGAAGTAGTTTTACCTCCCGCGTTTATTGGATTATTTATACTTCTTGGGTTAGCATGTGGCTTAGTTGGAATGACTTGCGGAGTTTTGTTGACACGCCCCCAAAAAGAATCAAAGAAAAGTATAGATACTAACTGCTGAAATCTACAATAAATCACAATTACAACACTTCATTCGTTAGGGAAAGAAATTAATATTTTCAGATGCCTTCTACTAGAAGGTGTAGCTATGGATTTGCTTTCGATTTACCTCCTAAATCTTATCGTTACTATTGGAATGTTTATTGTTCTAATTTTTAGAGCTTGGATTGAACTTAAGAATTATAGGCTTATGTGGAAGGAGCTCGAGTGGAGACAGACCTATCGGGTGGTAGGTAGGATTTTGAAGGCTGAAAAGGAGCTTTTCACGAAGGTTGAGGGTGGAGAGGAACTTTATAGGCTTTTATGTGAAATGTTTAAGGTAAATCAAGAATAAACTATAGGCTATGCCAATTTTTAATTAGAACCACTTTCTCTTTTGTTTTTTCCATTCCGTAACGTTGGAGCGGTTTTGTCAAATGTCTTTGGCTTCTAGGAGAAGAAACATATAATCCCTCTTTTACGTCTCTTTTTTCCTCAATTTTAATTTTGGTTAAATCTGAAGAACGAAAACCACATTTCTTACATTTAAATCCTTTCTCTTTGCCTAATGACTTCATTCTTCTGCCACATTTAGGACAAATCGGGTTAACGAGTCTAAATTTTGGAACTAATTTAATGATTCTAATTTTTTCAAGATTGATTGTAAGCGGTCTCTTATTTGAGGGCGGTCTAACTCCGCCATAAGCCTCGATCAAGTCTCCCACAATAAGTTTTCTAGCAATTTTTCTCAACTCTCCGGTTGGTTCGTATGCAGCACAGTCTATTTTTCCACTTTCATCCTCAATTGAGAAAATAATGTGCCTTCTTGGAACTACACGTGGTCTTGATGAAACTTTGCCAAAAACTATGACTGGGTGATAAGGCTTCACATCACTTATTTTTTCAACTCTTCGCAAATGAGCATCTGTACCATGATTTGTTCTGAAAATAACCCATCTTTCAATTGGTTCTAACACTTTCACCATTTCATGAGCCTTTTTAACGATTTCTGGTTTTTCTCCCCTTATACCATAAAGAATTGGATCTGGTCCTCTTGGTGTTATTAAGATTCTTCCAGTTTCGGCATCAACATTATTGAATGTGTAGGGCTTTGTATTCGTGTCCATTTCAAAAATGGATTTCACATCTATTTTTCTGGGAAGACCTCTATTTTCGGGAGTTCTGTAGGCAATAAGCTCATAAGTGTGGTCTGCTTCCAAAGTTTCGCCAACGGCCGCTAAAGCCCCGATTATTCCCCTACCTTTCTTAAAACCAGCAGCTTCAGCTCCAAATTTCCTAATTAATTTTAACGCGTCCTCTTTTTTTACAATTCCCTGAATTGTTTTTTTGGAGAAAGTTTTAATTTCTTCTGGAACCTTCTCTGCTGGGAAAAAGATTGCTCCTGGATCTGTTCCTTTATATTCCAGATCCGCGTTTTCTTCGATTGCGTCTAGAGTTATGTCAATTATTTCGTCTAGCAGTTCTTCTTTAATCTGAATTCTTAGGCATAATGCTCCATTTCCTCTGGTTTTCCACGGAACATTCGGGTTTAACCTAACGAGATTTGGGTAGTCTATGAATTTTGCACCAATTTTCTCAAATTTTTCGACGAGCAAAGAGGCTATGTAGGTTGTGCAACCCATTCTAGGAGAGTCTGTGTCATCTATTCCAACATGCAAGGTAATCATTCGGTGGCTTCCTTGGGATTTAACATTAGAAAAATAAATAAACAATTTGTAAGCTTATCGGCCATATCATCTGCATTTTGGCATTTTATGCAAGGTTAATTTCAATAGGATAAAAAGGGGAAATTAATTATGACTCTTCTACTACAATCATTGTAAGAGTTGATCTAACCTTATCCAACCTTCTGATGCGCCAAGTGACTATTTCCTTAAGTTTATCCATAGTTTCCGCCTTAATCTTTGCAACTATGTCGTAAACTCCATAAACAGCGTAGGCTTCTTCAACTTCTTCAATACCCTTTAGAGCTTTCAATACTTCTCCTTCAGCACCTATCTCCGTATTGACCAGTACGAATGCTACAGGCATTTATTCTCTCCTCGCTCATAGTCTAGAGGTATAAACTAAAATATTTTACTAAAGACCAGAATGCAACAATCAACTATAATAACAATAAATACCTTGAATTAGGATAGAAGGAACCTCTCATGAAGGCGATAAGTAGCAAAGAAATGCAAGCTTTAGAAATAAATGCTGAATATTACGGAATTTCCAGACTTCAAATGATGGAAAATGCTGGAAAAAGCATAGCAGACGAAATAGCTTCACGGTTTAAACCGGAAAAGACGAAGGTTGCAATATTTTGCGGGCTAGGAGGAAACGGAGGAGACGGTTTTGTAGCAGCCCGTCACCTACTAACAAAAGGTTTCGACGTAACACTCATAATTGCTGGAAAAACCACGCAGATAAAACATGAGGCTGCATTGAAAAATTGGAAAGCCATCGAAAATCTTAGAAATAAGATTAAAATCTACGAGGTTTACGATTCTTCCCTTATACCAGAGATAAAAGCAGAAGTAATAGTAGATGCGTTGCTTGGAATAGGCATAAAGGGAGCACCGAAACTACCAATTGCCCAACTAATAGAGAAAATTAACCGAATGAAAGCGTTTAAAATAGCGGTGGATATTCCAAGCGGACTAAACTCCGACACTGGAAAACCAGAAAAGCCAACCTTCAAAGCGGATATAACGTTAACATTTTATAAAAGGAAAATAGGGCTTGAAACGCCAGAAGCAAAGAAATATGCTGGCAAAGTAATAGTGAAAGACATAGGTTTGCCACATGAACTAGAAAATTATGCTGGACCAGGCGACGTGAAACTTGTTATTAAACCACGCCCAGCTACAGCCCATAAGGGAGACTTCGGAAAACTTCTGATAATTGGTGGAAGCGAAACCTATTCTGGAGCACCAGCCCTAGCAGCTCTAGCAGCCTTAAAAACAGGAGTTGACCTAACATATATCGCTGCTCCAGAAAAAACAGCCTCCATAATTTCAGCTTTCTCTCCAAACCTAATTACAATAAAACTTAAAGGCATGTTTCTTAAACCAGAAAACCTTTCCACATTAAAAGAGATTGTAAAGCAAGTTACAGCCGTTATTATTGGTCCAGGACTTGGTTTACATGAAGAAACAAAAAGGGCTGTGTTAACGTTAATAGAAGCTGTTGAAAAAGCCGGAAAACCATTGCTTTTAGATGCTGACGGACTAAAGGCTTTCGCCGAAAATGGAAGAAAGCTTAAGACAAGGGCTGTTTTAACTCCTCATGCTGGAGAGTTTCGTATGCTAAGTGAACAAACATTGCCGGAACAACTCGATGAAAGAGCAAAGGAAGTTCAAAAAATAGCGAAAAAATTCGGAGCTACAGTTTTATTAAAGAGCCATGTAGATGTTATTGCAAATTCAGAAAGAGTTAAGTTTAATTTTACTGGAAACCCTGGCATGACTGTGGGAGGAACAGGTGATGTTCTCTCTGGAATCGTTGGAGCCTTTTTGGCTCAAGAAAATGAGCCTTTTGAAGCTGCTGTTGCTGGTGCATTTGTTAATGGTGCGTGTGGCGATTTAGCAGTAAAAGAGAAAGGTTATCACATAACTGCAACAGACCTTTTAAAATGGATTCCAAAGGTGATTGACGACCCCATGATTCATGTTAAGGTGCGAGATTTTGCAATATAAGCAACCTAGAATAATTGTTTATCATGCCCGACAATGCGATCCTAAGAAATGTACAGCTTTAAAGCTGAAGCGACATAATCTTATACGGGTGGTTTATAGAATTCAAAACTTGCCGAAAGGAGCCGTTGTTCTTAATCCATTTTCTAAAAAGGCTTTTTCGCCAGCTGACCGTGAAAGAATTTTGAAGCGTGGGCTTGTGGCAATAGATTGTAGCTGGATAAAGGCGGATGAAATGTTAAAACTTTTATCGCGTGGTTCTCAACGTTGTCTACCCTACTTGGTTGCAGCTAATCCAGTAAACTACGGTAAGCCAACAAAGTTAAGTACGGTTGAGGCTCTGGCAGCTGCTCTATATATAGTTGGTTTTAAAAAGAAAGCTTATGAATTGCTTTCCATTTTCAAATGGGGGCACAGCTTTCTGGAGTTAAACCGTGAACCATTAGATGATTATTCAAAGGCTAAGAATAGTGAGGAAATAATAAGAGTACAGAAAAAATTTATGGTCGCTACTGGCGTGGCTGGAAGTGTTGACTACTCAATTTTCAACATGAAGGATTGAAGATTTTATTTGATTGTCAATTATTTTTTTAAGTATGGGTTATTCCCTTCGATTTGAAATATAAAGCCTATGACTTTGGTGACAGGGAAGGACGCCAAGAATTTTAGAGTTATACTTTGACTTGTTCCATTATTAAGATTTGCACCTATAGTATTTGTCTTCCACTCATCACTAAACAAAAGTTGGGGCAAGACATTGCCGTATTCTGAATGCCAAGCCTGTATCAAGGGCAGTTGAATTACTGTTTTGTCGTTAAGTATAGCATATAGCTTAACTTGGTCTATATAACTATGTGTCTGCGGGTGTTCGATAAGCTTAAAAAGATAGGTGTTAATCACGCGATGTGGCATCGAGATTAGAGTGTGCTCATATGTTACATCTACTCCTTCAGAGTTATGTATGTTAAGCAAACCCTCACAGATATAATCCGTACCATTATAAACGTATAGAATTGGACAACCACCACCGCCTCCCGGCCAATAAATATTCACATAAAAAGAATATTGTCCTTCACCGCTGAAAATGTAGATTCTAGCCCTCCAATAGCCTGTGGAATCCGCTGTATAAGAGACGCTATCGGAATAGCCACTACCTTTGTAGGAGCCAGCTTTTAGATTCCCACCAGGATCATATAATTGCAAGTCAAAGTCAACACCAGAGGGAGGGGTCACTCTTACATATATATTTTGACCGCTTTGAACATAGAACTTATACCAGTCCTCTTCATCAACGCATTCATATAATGTTCCTTCATAAGATCCTTCATTTATAGAAGTTGCGTCAGCAAAGCTATTGCCAGCATCCCCGCCAGTACCAGCATCATTTTGAGTTATTGGTGTATCACCACCCATTTTTGCATCCAAATAAAGAATGTCAGACTTAAAGCTTTCATACTCCCACCAAAACCATACGGGATGCCCCCAATCTACTTTGTATTGTCCATCAATATATGTCCAGCTATTTTGAGTTGTCTTAACGACAAAAGCGGGCCTCGCTAGATAGGTAGAATCAGATGGTGAACCTCCTGGATCATTTTGTTCGTTAAAATCATGTTCCCAAAAGGCTCTATGTACAGAAAAGTCGCTTTTATCAATCACTTTGACATAAGGGATATTATAAGTATACGACAGACTAAAACTAATTCCACTCCCTTCTGGTGAAATACTTACGGTTGCAGTAGCAGTTGATGAAGTAAATCCGTCAGTTGTTGTTGGGTCATAATCAACTAGCCATCTATGTTCACCTGGGTCCCATACGGTGTGATTGGCATATGTATGCGCGGTCTCCCAATTACTACCATAAGCTACACATCCTGGAACCGTTTGAATACGTATCCCTTCGTTACCAGCAGGAATGTTACTATAAAAATACCAGTCATAAGTTGAACTGCCATCATACATTAGTTTACTAATATCAACTATAAGGTTGAGCCTGCCATGCGGATTCGAATCTAATAATGGGCAATACCAATATTCTATGACAAACGTAAGGTAAGGAGTGTCTGCCCGAGCTGTTTTTATAAAAGCACCTATAAACAACGAAGCTAATAGTAAATTGAAGATTAAACAGATGAACAATTCATTACGGTTCATTTTCTTATCCTCCGAGCCAGTTGACTAGTGCTTGAACTATTACATCAGTATCTGTAGTATTACTTACAAATATCGAAGGGTAGAGATATTCATAGCCCTCAGGAGTTATCGCTCCTTTAAATTTAAAACCAACGATTGGCGGATCAAAGTAAGCTGGATTTCTAGGGTTTCCAGCTTTATCTAGGCCAAGTTTATTAATTCCGGCGTTGTTCAACATTTCGAAAAACTTCGATGTCGATCCGCCAATAGCTATTAATTTTGCACCCTCATGTAAGACTTCGTTAGAAAACTTATGAATTTCGGGTTTATTGACTCGTTTGGAGATCCAATTGCCATCAAAAATAATCAATGCTGATTCATTTAAATCCTTCGTAGATTTCGGAATACAATCAAAATGTTTTATTTGTACATCTGATTGCTGCATTTTGGCAAGGATTTCATTTAATATAGTATTATTGTTGCCAATATGCCATACTGCTAGATGTTTAAGATCAATTTTATTTGAAGTAGAAACAGAAGAGCCATATGGAAGCGAAGTAGGAAATGATATGAAGCAAGTAATCACCAGCAATGGCAAGGCCATTGAGAGGATTGTTATCCATTTATTTTTCATCTCACATCATTATTTTACACTCCACTGATACCTAATAAATTTTTCTTTTAATGATAAATAATTGTTTAACCCATAATATCCAAAAAATTATTAGCAAGCATTAGCACAATAAAAGGCGGTTTGTAAATGAATAGAGAGAAAACAATCTCAATGGCAATCGCCCTATCGTTGGTAGGCGGCGGGTTGAACCTTCTTATTTCAACTAGTAGATTACATTTACAAAACTCTTTTTGGTTTTTGACAAGTATCAGCGGGGTAGTGATCATTGTTGCAGCCATATTTCTATATTTAGATTCTCATAATCAGATGCTTTGGGGAGGAATCATATTTTTATATTCAAATATCAGTTTCGTAGCTTTTGGATTAAGTTATGAAAGGCGTCTTCTCCCATACGGGTTTATTGCGATGATATTAGGGCTTTTTGGAGGAGCACTTGGTTTTTACTGCGGTAAGATCAATTCGTCTAGGACGGAATGATCTATATGAACTTATTTTGAACTAACTTAAGGAAAGAAAATGGAATTGGAAGGATGTTTATTGAAGGCTGAACCGAAATATATGAAGTTATATCGTGACTTCACCGTGAAATATGCGGATGCCATCAATTTCGTTAGGAAATATTACGAAAAGACTGCTCCTAAAGACCGTTTTTCCTCTTATCCTTGGAGTTTACCAGAGTTTAAAATTGAACACGTATTGAGGGTTTTAAGATATTGTATGATGCTTGCTGTTAGGAGAAAAGTAGACTTAGATGTTATTGCTTTATCTGCAATCTTACATGACCTCGCCGTATACACTTCACGGAAACAACATGCAATTGAAGGTTCAAAGGTGGCTGAGAAATATCTGAAAGAAAAGAAGTATCCAGAGGAATTTGTTAAGAAAGTTGTTAGGGCAATTGCCGTTCATTCAGGTCCATTAGCGTTTGAAGCAGAAACGATGGAAGAGAAGATTTTACAAGATGCGGATACCATTGATAAGGTTAGTGCCTTCGGAATAACCGTCCATCTTTTACATTGTGGATGCATGAAACACATGCCAAAAGAAGCATTAAGTAAACTTAAGGAAAGAATTCTTCCTAGACTTGAATTTTACCGCAAAACCATGCATACACCGGAAGGAAAGAAGATTGTGAGTAAAGGATGCAAATATGTTAGGACATTTATTGAAAGGCTTGAAAGGGAACTTTAAGCTGTATTATTTGATGTTCTTACGCAGTCTTATTTCGTCACGTATGGGTATATTTCCTATTCCCTTATAGATGGCTTTGTGCTTCTCTGCAATAACGTTTGGGGCAACTTCGAAAATTTGATATCCCATTAGCTGGTAGAACGCTAAGGCGGGTAAATTGTCGTTTGAAGTTGAAACTAAAATGCGTTTTTTAGATAGCTCCCTAGCTTTTTCCTCAACCGTCGAAATCAGAGCCTTTCCAATTCCGCTTCCTTGATATTGAGGTAAAATTCCAAGAGCAACTATTAAAACATCATTTTCACCAAATTCACAAAAAGATACAAAGCCCACAATCTTGTCTTTCACCACAGCAACAAATGCTGGTTGTTCCCTAACCAATATTGTTTTTCCAAAAGCTGTCTGTTGTGGTTCTCCCCAGAAAAACTCAACTAATTTTCCTATAGCTTCTTTATCCTCGTGGCTTGCTTCACGAACAAGGAAGCTTATCCTCTCTTTCTTAACACAGTTTGGACATATGATTCCGAAGCATGTGTGGTTTCCGCAGAGGAAACTCCCACAAGCTAGACAGCGATATTCAGCCTCATTTTCACATATCTGACATTTCATCTTTATCCTTCCTTTCCATCGACTTCTTACATTTTTCAATGAAATCTTCGCGAACTGGATAGAATATATCAAGCATTATGAATGGGGTGACTCCTAAGGCTGTATCGCTATGGGGAACATTTGCTGGAATGCAATAGAAATCACCCTTTTTGACAATTCGTTCTTCATCACCTATTCTAAGAACAGCCTTTCCACTATAAACCATCCCTATTTGTTCGTGAGGATGCGAATGTAAAGGCACAGTGTGCCCCGGCTTTGTTATATTAAGAACCATCATCATTTTTTCGCCATGTAAACCCGTTAGTACAATAGTTTCTAAGCCTTCCATTTGCGAAAATCTTGGAGCCCTTTTTAGGTCAATGAAATATGGAATTCTTCCCTCCTTTTCATTCATTTACTAACTCCCCATATTATTGCTAATAAATTAAGAACTTAATTTTTTAAGGATTCGAAGCATTTCCTGCGCGTTTTCCAACATTGCGTGATTATTGTTAAAGAAAATGTATATCTTCTCTGGTTTTGTTTCCATGATTTTTCTAGCTTTTTCTTCTAGTTCTTCTTTGCTGTAATAATGGGCGTACCATGTTGTTCTCCCATGCATTCTCTCGTAAACGATCCCATTGGTGCTGAAAACGTCGAGTGGAAGTTCTGGACAGTCAACACTTACCCATGTTATTCCAAGTTTTGAAGCCCATTTTATCCATTCTGGTTTGAACCAGTCTAAATTTCTTATTTCTAATGCGAATCTTTCTTTTAGTCCTGTTTTTTCCGCGAAGTTTTCTATTTTTTCTGCAAATGTTGATTTGATACTTGGTGGGAGCTGGAAGAGATAGAAGTCTATTTGGCTGTTTAGTGGTTGGAAAAGTTTTTGGAATCTTTTCCATAGTTGGTATGCTTTTTCGTTGAATTTAAAGCGGTGGGTTATTAAGCGGTTAACTTTTATTGCCCATCTTAGCTTTTTTCCTTTTTTAGCCCAAGATTTAACTTGGTTTGGAAATGGGAAACGATAAAAGCTTGCGTTTAATTCAACGGCATTTAATCCAGAATTTTTAATAAACCAGTCGAAGTTTTCGCCAAGGTTCCAAGAGTAGAGCCATCCAGAAGTGCCAACATAGATTTGCATGGTAATCAGAAGAAATGAATGGAAAATGTTTAAGTTAAATTTTTCATTTGATATGAAAACTGGTGACTGCCCAAAATGTTTTTCCATCTAATACTTACGACTAAATGCGATTTGAAATGCAAATATTGCTATGAAAAATCATGTGAAGATATTGACTCTGACTTTGGCGATTTTGAAATTGACTATTCTGTTCCTAGCAGAATAAGTTATGATTTAGAAACTTTAGAGGCTTTTCTAAGTAAGGATACGGAACCAAGCTTGATTTTTTATGGAGGTGAACCCATGCTTTGCATAGAGGATATTAAACGGATAATGGACAGAATTAAAGCGAAAAGTTTTGTTGTTCAAACTAATGGTTTGCATTTGAAGAAGCTGGAGCCAGAATACCTTAATAAGTTTGACACGATTTTTGTTTCAATAGATGGAGATGAAAATCTAACTGATTTTTATAGGGGAAAGGGAGTTTACAGAAAGGTTGTGGAAAACGTCAATTTTGTTAGGAAGATTGGTTTTAGAGGTGAAATTGTCGCAAGAATGACCGTTATGGAACAAACCGATATTTATAACCAAGTTTTATGGCTTCTAAACAATCCGGATTGTTCTTTTTCGTCTGTTCATTGGCAAATTGACGCTGGTTTTTGGAAAACAGACTTTGAAAAGAGACCGTTTGCTAAGTGGGTTGAAGAAAGTTATAATGTTGGAATAAGGAGGCTTGTTAGGTTCTGGGTTGAGCATATGGAAAAATATGGTAGGGTTTTGAGGATTTATCCTTTTTTGGGGGTTGTTGAGTCCCTTTTGAAGGGTGAACCGAGCCTTCTTAGGTGTGGTTCTGGCTGGGCGAATTATAGCATACAGACAGATGGTCATATTATTCCATGTCCGATAATGGGAGGTATGAAGGATTTTTATTTGGGGCATATTGAGAATTCGCATCCTTTAAGGCTGAAAAAGGTTTTTGTAGGATTTCCATGTACCACGTGTGAGATACGTTATGAGTGTGGTGGAAGGTGTTTGTATGCGAATTTGACTAAAAGGTGGAGTTCTGAAGCCTACGCCTTGGTTTGTAAGACCGTTAAGAATATGATAGATTGTTTGAAGGCTGTTGTTCCGAGGATTAAACAGTTGATTTATGAGGGAAAAATAAGTTTTTCAGATTTTAACTATACGAAGTATAATGGTTGCGAAGTGATTCCTTGAGGAATCAAAGTTGGATAAGAATAAGCTAGGCTTAAAGTTTGTTATAGAGCACCTTGAAGAAGAGATTGGAAAATGGCTTTACATTGAATATAAGCATGCTTCGGAAATAGTTGGTAGAGAGAACTTAATGTTTACGAATGTTAAAGGGGTGGAAGACCGCAATTTGCTTTCTGAATTTGGCGAAGTTGAAGCTAGAAGCTTTAGAGACGTTTTTAGGCAAGATGAAGTTGTGATTCTTGACCCAAAGGCTGAAAGAAAACTTGTTACATCGGATTTTTATGGGAAAAAGGCAGTTGTAATCGGAGGCATTTTGGGGGATAATCCTCCAAGGGGTAGAACTCAAAGGTATCTGTCAAATTTATGTCCTAAGGCGGTTAAGAGGAATTTAGGAAGAAAGCAGTTTTCAATTGATGGAGCTGTTTATGTGGCGAAAATGGTTAGTGAGGGAATCCCGTTAGAAGCCATCCGTGTAGTTGACGGTCTAAATATTAGGGTTGATGAGTTTGTGGAAATCTACCTTCCTTACGTTTATCCTCTTAATGATGGTAAACCCGTTATTCATGAAGAGCTGGTTAAGTATTTAAGTTCTGAAGATGTTGTTAGGGATGAGGAAGTGCTTTTGAAAGAAGAAAATGAGGAAAAGGGTTTTTGAAGTGAAACATTTAAATTTTGATATAACAAATAACCTTAGGTTTGGATAAGATCGAAGGGAAGAAAATTGGAGATCACTCTTAAGGAGGAAGTTAATGGTTCTTCGAAGGCTGAGATGATAGCTAAGAGCTTTTTGGAAAATAGGTATAAGGATTTGAAGAGGGTTTTGGTAACAGAGATTAGTAGAGAAAGTGGTGTGTGGATTGTTCTCGGAGAGATTTTTAGAAAGCGTTTGTTTTTCACTTTTAAGCGTTGGTTTGTTTTGAAGATTGATTCTAAGACTGGTGTTATAATTTCTTATAAGGAAGGAAAAAAGCAGATTTTGGAGTCTTAGAATTTAACGTGAACGTTTCCCTTGTATGAATTCTTCTACCCATTGTTTGGCTATGTGGTCTGGCACTTGTTGAGGCGGATGCTTAAATGCGTAAGCTGAGATGCTGATTAGTGGTCCAGCTATTTTTCGGTCTAATGCTATTTTTACGGCTCTTATTACGTCTATGACCATGCCTGCGCTGTTTGGGGAGTCTTCTACGGTTAGTTTTAGGTCTATTGTTACTGGTGCTCCTCCGAATTTTCTTCCTTTTATTTGTAAGTAGCATATTTTTTTGTCTTTTAGGAATGGTATGAATCCGTTTGGTCCTGCCCATGCTTGGGTTTTGTATGGTATTAGGCTTGTTATTGCTTCTGTTTTGCTTATTCTTTTTGTGCTTAGTCTTCTGTTGTCCATCATGTTTTGGAAGTCTGTGTTTCCGCCTACGTTAAGTTGGTAGGTTTCTTCTATTTTTACTCCGCGTTCTATTAGTAGGCTGGTTATGGCTCGGTGGATTATTGTTGCTCCTATTTGGCTTTTTATGTCGTCGCCGGCTATTGGAATGCCGTTTTCTTCAAATTTTCTGGCCCATGTGGGGTCTGATGCGATAAATTCTGGTATGCAGTTTATGAAAGCGACGTTTGCGTCTAGGCATGCTTGTGCGTAGTAGCGGGTTGCTTTGTAGCTTCCTACTGGTAGGAAGTTGATGAGCATGTCTGCGTTTGTTTCTTTTAGTATTTGAGAAACGTTGGTTGGGTTTGAGTTGTTGTGGGCTTTGAATGGTTCTTTCATGTGGGGTGCCACACTGTCGAGGGTTGGGGCGGGAAGCACTTTTACGCCGAGTTTTGGTGGAGTGGTGAATTTGTAGCAGCAGTTTGGTTCGGTGAAGATTGCTTCTGATAGGTCTTTTCCTATTTTGTTTTTGTTTACGTCGAAGGCTGCGACGGGTTCTATGTCGCTTATGTGATATTCTCCGAATTTTACGTGCATTAAGCCGGGTATTTGACTGTTTTCATCTGCGTCTTTATAGTGGTGAATACCTTGAATTAGGGCTGAGGCGCAGTTTCCTATTCCTGCTATGGCTATTTTTATTGTCATTTCAGTCACTTATTAGATATGTCTTACCGGTAAGATTTATATAACTAGGTATTTCCAAGCATATAATATAAAATTTTTGTGAGTTACTGGTGAGAGCCAAATGGAGCTAGTTAGGGTGGTTCAAGATTCGGAAGTGATAAAGGTTTTGGCTGATCCGGTTAGGAGGGAGATTTTGAGGTATTTGTCTGTGGAGCCTCTTACTGAAAGTCAGCTTGCTCAGAGGCTTGTGCTTAAGAAGTCTTCTGTTGCTCATCATTTGAGGGTTCTTCGTGAGTATGGTTTAATAAAGATTGGAAAGACTAGGGTTGGGAAGTATGGTATTCAGGAGAAGTTTTACGAGCCTACAGCTGTGCTTTTTATTGAGGATTGGGGTAGGATTCCGCATGATTATAGGCGTTATTTTCTTAATCGTTATTTGGAGAGGGTTCGTGGGATGTTGGGGGTTCTGAAGCTTTTGGCGGAAAGGAAGGGTAAGGAGTTGAAGGTTGATGTGGAGCTGGTTTCGAAGCTTGCGCATGAGGTTGCTGAAGAAATGACGAGGGTAGGTGAAGAATTTGAGGGGAGAGAGGTTAGTGGGGATAGGGAAGAGTTGATAACGAGTATTTATGCAGAAGCTTTTAGGCGTGTGATTTTTAGTGGGAGATGGAAGGAGCTTCAAAGCATTTTTGCATATTTGTAGGCTTTTATGAAGTTTTCTGCGAATTTGTCTGCGTTTTTCTCTATTCCACCATGCATGTCGGTTGACATCCTTAGGTGATGGTAGAATTCATGTAGAACAACGAATGGGTTTTGGAATGTTTCTCTTTTTTGGAAATGTATTGTTTTTGTTTTTTGCACGTAGCATGCAGCATTTTTAAGGTTTCCTTTTGGCATTCCAATTCTTATTTTTGGAATTGGAACTTTGTAATGTTCGCTTAGCAGTTTAATTGCTTCTTCGGTTTTTCCGTTTAAGATTAAGTGGACAATTGATGCCTTAAACTTTAATTCTTCATTCAATGTTTGTGTGGTGCTCCTTTCTAGCCTTTACCGTTTGAAAGTATTTGTTTAACTTTTTCCGGATTTAAGTTTTGGATTAGAATCTGTTTTTGTTGGGATTTTAAGCCAGATATTATTTTTACTTTTGTTTTTAGTATTTTTGAGAGTTTCCTTTCTATTTCCTTATTTGCTTTTCCTTTTATTGGCGGTTCTGTGCAGTAGACGACTATTTTGTTGTTTTCCAGTTTAACTGTGAAGCTTTT
>JAOZNA010000117.1 GCA_029934005.1 Candidatus Bathyarchaeota archaeon | reverse complement strand
TCGGCGCTCAAGCCGAGCCATCCACCAGACGGCGTGGCGTGTCGGGCCTTAATCCAGCCGATGTCTGCTGGTTGTTGGGGGTAGCGAGGCGTTGGCTTGCTAGAGGCCTTTGCGTGGTGTTCACCGTGAGCTTAAGGTTTTAGCCTAGCTCACTTGCACCGCTTTGCTCCCAATCGTAGAGATTGAGAGCTGCATCTAGGAATGTGTGAGTGGCATGTAATAGCCAAGTTTATTCTAGGATGAGAAAGCCGATATAAAGATTACTCTTTGGAATTAAACATAAAATTGATGGTTGATTGCTGGAAACAGTGAATGTTATTTTGGAAGTCTTCGTACCGTATCTTCGAGGTTCATGGAGAGCGTAGCTTATAAAAGTATTTTTCTAAGCTAGAAAAATAGAGCATATGGAACCGAAACTATGGGTTTTCCCATAGCTCTGTTCGATGGATTTGGCTGCTGTTTACTTGTTAACTATTTTAGCGGCATTGAAGAGTGTGGCGATATGCTGCTGCTAATCCTTGAGCTCGTTTACGTTCAACTTCGAGCATGTTCTTTCTGCAGGCCTCTGAAGCTTCGTATATGTATTGCTCTAATGGCGTGTAAAAAGTGGTGTCTGTGGAAGCTCTTTCTAACGCTAGAGCAGAAGACTCGATAGTTACTTGTTTGTAGAGGGCGCTAATTATCTTGTATATGCCATTTTCAAGTATTCTTTCTCTTAATATTATTTTCATTTGTTTTTCCTCGTAGATTGAATATGTTTTTTATCAATAATTATTTATCCGAACAAAATTCAAATATTAAGCAATAATTTTAAAAGGAATTGAATGCTATACAGTAATATGAAGAATATAAAACCTAAATTGATTAGGCTGTTCAAGGAAGGTTATTGTACTCCACAAATAGCTAGAATTGCCAAGAAAATAAAGGAGGCTTCCACCACTATTCACTATAATATAAAAAGGCTGGAGGAAGAGGGGGCAATAAAAGCCTATAAAGCTGTTTTTGACTATAAGAAAATCGATGAAGGATTTTGTGTTTTCGTCTTTGTTAAATTAACTGCTAAAAAGGGTGCTGATCCTGACAAGCTTCTAAGCGAATTTGCCAGATATGAGGAAGTTGAGAGCGCAGATATTCTCGCGGGGGAATGGGATATTATTCTTAAGATTAGGACTAAGGATCAGGATGAATATTATAAGGTGTTAAAGAATATCCTCGCCTTAGAAGGTGTTGAAAAGACTACCTCTTTTATTTCATTAAAGCAGATCAAAACCGAGTTTGTTATGTTATAATACGACTCAACTGTTGGGCAGCTCTTTAGGAAGAACGTAAGTATAATGTTGATTTCGCTGAGAACTAGAATGTTCTTATAATTGTGCATTCATAATGTTATTCAAGAGTTTTAAGGTATTGAATGTTTAGATGGCTAGTTTTTCTGCCAATTCTAAAAATTCTAGGTTTAGCGGTTTTTCTTTTGTGAATGAATCTTTTAGTTCGATTTCTACTAGTTGGTTGCCATTTATCCCAACCACTTTCTTTGTTTTGCCTTGAAAAAGCATTTTGACTGCTTTTTCTCCAAATAGGCATGCTAGGAGACGGCTTCTTGCTGTTGGGTGTCCTCCACGCTGGACATGCCCCAAAACTGTTAGTCTAACGTCGCCTCCAGTTTTTTCTTCTATTTCTTTTGCTATTTTTCTGGTGTCACCTACTCCTTCTGCAGCGATTATTATATTTGATTTTTTTCCTTTTTCAGCGTTCTCCTTTATTTTTTCGCATACTTTTTCGATGTTTGGTTTTATTTCTGGAACAAGTATGTTTTCTGCGCCTACGGTTAAGCCTACTTCTAATGCGAGGAACCCTCTTTTTCTTCCCATGACTTCCACTATGAATATTCTTTCGTGGGAAACCGCTGTGTCTCTGATTTTGTCTATTAAGGTAACCGCCGTGTTTACTGCTGTATCAAAGCCTATTGTTTCGTCTGTTCCGTAAACATCGTTGTCTATGGTTGCTGGTATCCCTATTATGGCTGTTCTGCACCTTTCGCTTAGTTCGTATGCACCTTTGAATGAGCCGTTTCCACCTATGACTATTAAGCCTTCAATTTTGTTCTTTTCTAAGTTTTCAGCAGCTTTTTTCAAGCCTTTTTCGGTATAGAATTCCGGGCACCTTACGGTGTGAAGTATTGTTCCGCCTAAGTGAATGATGCCTCCGACTGAGCGTGAATCAAGGAGCACAGTATTATTGGTGATTAAGCCTTCATATCCTCTTCTAAAACCAATAATTTTCGCTCCGGTTGGATGTGCTGTTCTGACGATGGCTCTTAAAGCAGCGTTCATTCCTGGAGCGTCGCCACCGCTTGTAACTACACCTATCCTCTTCATCGATATGCCCAGCTTCTAATGGGGATTTTATAGCATCATTTATAGAAAAGTACTATGGACTCAAAATTTTAATTCTTGTTGAGTAGAAATCGTTTCAGCCTAAAAATGTAAATAGTTCTTAGGTGTAGCATTAATTTTCCAGCG
>JAOZNA010000007.1 GCA_029934005.1 Candidatus Bathyarchaeota archaeon | reverse complement strand
TCTTTAATGCTTCTTTTCCTTTCATACCAAGGTTCACGCCTAATTCCTTAGCTTTTGAAGTTGCAGCCTTGATTTCTGCTTCTAAAACATCTTGGAAGTCTTTAACTCCGCTGACCATTGCTGCGGCTACTTGGAGCTTTTCAGCGACTTCCACGTTTAGAAAACCGCACATTACAAAGCCTCTTTTTCCGACAACCACAAGAAGTGGCGGAGATTCTGGAAGCTCAACTTTTAAGCCTAATGCCATCTTACCATCAACTTCAACCTGTTTTATTTCAACCATCTACGAACACCACTTCTTAACTTTTGAATTCAAATGACATAAATAATCATTGAACTAAAATAAATTGATATGTTGACCAAACTGAAGAGGAGAGTTCAAGAATGGTTTACTGCCGAGGCAAAATTTCTATGTAATATTGGTTTTACTCCAAACAAAATGAGCATTTTAGGGCTGTTTCTGGCTTTTTCTTCAGCCTTAATTTACACCTTTTGGAAATTTGATCCTCCACTCATGCTCATTACAGCCAGTTTGCTCCTTTTAGCTTCGGGTTTTTGCGACGCAATAGATGGAATAATAGCAAGAATTTATGGAAAAGTAACGGTTTTCGGAAGTTTCTTGGATTCGGTTGCCGATCGTTATGCAGACGCTGTAACAATTGCAGGAATTATTTTTGGAGGATTATGTGATCCTTTATGGGGGTTTTTTGCGATTGTTGGTTCGTTACTTGTGAGTTATACGAGGGCAAAGGCTGAATTAGCTGGAGTTAAAATGGAATCTGTAGGGTTGATGGAAAGGGCTGAGAGAATTATAATAATAGCATTTTCAACTCTTATAGAAATCTTGGTTAGGAATGCCATTTGGTGGGCAATAGTTTTGTTAGCCATACTCACCAACCTCACTGTTTTACAAAGAATGAGATATTTCTACCTTAAAACCATGAATAAATAAGCTATTTTCTTCTTCGTCTTGGTTTAAATTTTCTTTCTTCTTTTGAACGTACTTTAACTATGCCATGGTGAACAGCGCATGAAATACAGTAATATTTTGTTTCACGCGGAGCCGCTATATAAGCTCCTTTCTGTCTAAGTTCCTTTGCGAGTTGCGGGTCAACAACCGAAACTCTGCGAGTTACCTTTTTGGCTTTATCTCTTGGAACAAATTCTCCGCAAATTGAACACTGAACTCTATCGCTTCTTCCCTTTCCGCCTTTTGAACGACCTCTACTTTTACGTTTTACTGGCAATCCTTATCCCATGAATTTTTTAGCATCCAGCTATATTAATTGCTTCCTTAAATTCCTTTCTTTGAAACAGAAAGCTTAACAAAAACCTTCATGAACAAACCATTAAAGGAGGAAACAAGTTGATAGTTGTTCCAGGTCCAGCTTCAAAAGAGCTTGGAGGAAAAATTGCGAAGGAATTAAATGCGAAAGTTATTGGCGTTTTCTTTAAGCAGTTTCCAGATGGAGAATCATATGTTAGATTTGAGGGAGAATTGGAAAATGAAAATGTGGTAATTGTGCAAAGCACTTGCCCACCTCAAGATTCAAACCTAATAAGACTTTTTCTACTGGCTGGTACAGCCAAGGATTTGGGCGCAAAAAAGGTTGTTGTGGTAGTTCCTTATCTCGCATATGCTCGTCAAGATAAACGTTTTCTACCAGGCGAAGCAGTAAGCGTTAACGTAATGGCTAGAGTTCTAAAGGCTATAGATATAGACGGATTGGTAACAGTGAATGTTCACGAGGAGAAAGTTTTGAAAAAATTTGATTTTCCGGCTAAAAATGTTTCTGCCATGGGTGTTTTAGCGAAGTATTTTAAGGAAAAAGGCTTTGATGGGGCTTTTGCTTTGGCTCCTGATGATGGTGCATTGGAACTCGCAAAGGAAGCAGCTGAAGTGCTTGGTGGAGGTTATGATTGGCTTTATAAGAAGAGAGATCTTCACACCGGAGAAGTAGAGACTAAAGCTAAGAAACTTGATGTTGCTGGTAGGGATGTGATAATTTTTGATGATATTATTAGTACTGGAGGCACTATAGTGAATGCAGCTAAGATTTTAAAGGAGCAGGGTGCTCGCAGAATATTTGCTGCGTGTGCTCATCCGTTGCTTATTGGTAATGCTGTTGAAAGGATTCTCAGCAGCGGAGTTGAAGAAATAGTTGGAACCGATTCTGTTCCGAGCATGGTAAGTAAGGTTAGTGTGGCGCCAGTTATTGCAAAGTCTTTAGCTGAAGATTTTTAGGGAGAAACTCCTTTTGCCTAAGATTTTCTTTGTTGTTTCGGGTGAACATGAATCTTTACCTTTTTCCGAGTTAGAGGCAATTTTAGAAGCTGAAAATGTTTCATATAGGGTTTTGGAAAAACATACGCAAGTCTTAGTTTTGGAAGCTCCTAAGGAAAGCGTGAAAATTATTGCGGATAGAAGTGCATTAACAAGAATTTGTGCGGTTGAGATTTTTAGATGTAGGGCTGAGTATTCAGAAATAATCGAGGAAGCAGCTTGTTCTCCAATTGAAGACTACATTAGAGAAGGAGAAAGTTTTGTTGTCAGAGTTAAGCGTGTGGCTGGTTCCTCTCCTCACTTAAGCACAATTAAGCTGGAGAGGAAAATTGGTGAAATAATCCTTAGTAGTGTTGGAAAAGTAAAAGTTAATCTTTTTAGACCAGAAAAAACCTTTTTTGGAGTTATAACCGACGACTACTTCTTTTTCGGACTTAGGTTAGCGGAGATACTGCCAAAACCATTTGTTGAACGAAGACCGAAGAAAAAGCCGTTTTTCCATCCTTCAGCCATGCCAGCGAAGCTTTCCAGATGCATGGTGAACTTGGCAAGGGCAAAAGCAGGTGATTTGTTGCTTGACCCGTTTTGCGGAACTGGAAGCATTCTTATTGAAGCTGGATTTATTGGATGCAAAATTTTGGGTTGTGATGCAAAAAGGTTAATGGTGAAAGGCAGCCTTCGAAATTTGACTTATTATGGATTAAAGCCAAACGGACTCGTGGTTGCCGATGCAAGAAAACCGCCATTTACCTATGCCGATTGCGTTGCCACAGACCCGCCTTACGGTAGAAGTGCAACCACCATGAAGTCAACAACAAAAGAAATAGTATACGAAACTTTACAAGTCCTTGCTCAAATACTACCTAAAGGAGGACACGTTTGCATGGCTTCTCCGAAAACCATAGGTCTAAGCGAAATAGGTAAAGAGCTTGGTTACAAGCATTTGGAATCCCATTTCGTTTATGTTCACAGAAGTTTAACAAGGGAAATTGCAGTTTTTAAGAGGGAATAGCCTTGGACTTAACCGTAATATTTCTAGGAACAGCTGGAAGTGTACCAACTCCGGAAAGAAGTTTACCAGCAATAGCAATTAGAAGAAAAGGCGAAATCCTACTTTTTGACTGCGGTGAAGGAGTTCAGAGACAAATGATTAAGGCTGGAATAAGCCTTCATCGCAAGATGAAAATTTTTATAACCCACATGCACGGCGACCATGTGCTTGGGTTGCCCGGGCTTATTCAATCAATGTCGCTTCTAAACAGAGAAAAAACCCTTGAAATTTATGGTCCAGAAGGAATAAAAATTTTTATAGAAAGCATAAAGCAAACCGTGAAATTTACTCAAACCTTTCCATTGGAAGTTTTCGAATTAAAGAAAAGCGGAGAAGTCTGTGAAACTGAGGAATTCAAAGTTTTAGCCATTGAAGCAGACCATGTTATTCCTTCCTTTGCATATGCACTCGTTGAGAAACCTCGACCCGGAATATTTAACGCTAAAAAAGCTGAAGAACTTGGAATTCCGGAAGGCCCGCTTAGGTCGAGGCTTCAAAAGGGATTCTCGATTAAACTTCCAAACGGAAGGGTGATTCATCCTTCAGAGGTGGTGGGACCGCAGAGAAGGGGGAGAAAAATTGTTTATACAGGGGATACTAGGGCTTTTGAGGGTCTTGTGGAATTTGCTAAAGGAGCTGATTTGCTCATTCATGATGCTACTTTGGATGATGAACTGGCTGAAGAAGCCTATGAGGATGGGCATTCAACTCCGAGTCAAGCGGCTGAAATAGCCAAAAAAGCTGGTGTTAAAAAACTTGTTTTAACTCACATAAGTGCGAGGTACAAATCGACTGAGAAACTTCTGGAACAGTCAAGAAGAATTTTTCCAAATACTTTGGTAGCGGAAGATTTCATGAAGATTAGCATTCCTCTTCCTAAGGGCTAGAGAAAAATTTCTTCGCTTTTTTAAGGCTTTCACTAACGTTCTCAACCGATTCAACAACAACACTTCCGTTAAACCTAACTTTTTTCAGAAGGCTTATAACCTCATTCCAATTTACGGTGCCGTTGCCAATACCAAGATGAAGGTCTCTCTTTCCGTCATTATCATGTAAGTGAACATGAACTATTTTTCCGCCGAAAGTTTTTATGAAGTCTTCTGTGTCGTTGTTGATGTTGCAGTGACCGACATCTAGAGTAATGTCTAAATCTTCGTTTATTTCCTCAAAAAATCTTTTAAAACTGTCAAAATTTTGTATAATGAAGGGGAATATTGCTGGAACATTTTCGATGGTTACTTTGACATCATTTTGGTTTGCTTTTGAAATTAACCAGCGTATTGACTCTAAATTTGTCTTCCAATCCTTTTCTGGTTGAAAATGGCTTAGTCCAGTTTTAAGTCCAGGATGGAAAACTAGCAGTTCAGCCTTTAAAGAAGCTGCATGAATTATCGATTTTTCCATTCTTTTGAGCATGAATCGTCTTATGGTTGGTATTGGTGAGGCGATGTTCATGTCGGCGAATGGTGCATGAACCGAAAATGAAATCTCATGTAGTTTCGCTAATTTTTTGAGTTTCCCTATTCTTCTCGCATTTAACGCGTGCAGTCCATCATCAACGATTTCAACGATTTCAGCGTTAAATTTTGGAATTTGCTTAATCATCTGGTTAAATGGCACATTCATAGCATAAAGCATTGACAAACCAATTTTCAAAAGGTTCACCATTTAGCTTATTTGGACTGTTCTTTCCATAGTTTCGTTTATTTTTATTCCTCTTTTCGCAAGTTCTTCGAAGAAAGGTTTTGGAGCAATAGCTATTTCAGGCGGTAAAACTCCAGTTTTGATTATTTGATTTTTCGCTAGCATCTGACTAACGATTGAAAGTGGAACTCCAGTTAGGAAAGCTATCGCGCTTACTTTATAAGTTTCGTGAAAATGTTGAACTAGGCTATAAGTATATTTCACCCGTTTACCATTCTTTTCGCCTTTAACTTCAACGATTAAGCTTGAAGCATCTCTAACTCTAACATCTGGTGGAGGAGCACATTTCAAAAGAAATTCTCTAGGCGAAATCTCGAATTCGCCAATTTTCACTGGTTTCGTCCTAGTTAAACCCATTTCCTCTAAAATTTTGATTCTAATTTCGTCTTCCGAATTATAAGACATGGAGCAGTCAATTTTTCGCACACCCTTTCCTATGGTTTTTGGAAGAGTTGCCAGCCCAGAATACAACGCATAACAACAAGGACGTTCACCAACCGGACTTGGAAACTTAACTATGCTTTTTCCAGAAAAGGGAGGAAGCGACTTATATTTGCCATCTTCGTAAATTACTGGTCCTCTCGTATATTCTTCAAGAACTGTGCGAAAGCTCCACTTGTATTTTGCTGGTTCAAGACTTCTATCTCCATACCAAATATGGACTTCATCAACCTTTTCCATTTTATCAGCTCCAAATTTCGCAAGGACATCGGCTATTCCCGGAGCTAAACCGCAACCTAGAACGATGGAAACTCCGGCTTTTTCGGCTTCGTTGTCAAGTTCAAGCTGTTTTAAAGTCATATAGTAAACTCCTCCGAGGTCTGTGAGATTTTTCCCAGTTTCTATTGCGGCTTTTGTAACGGTTAAGTTGAGATGATATGGTGCCGCATTTGCTACAGCGTCAGCATCTCTCATGTTTTGCTTTAAATCTTCCAAACTGGAAATGTCGATTTTTCTAACCGTTATTTTTTCTCCGCCAGCCCATTCAGCGATTTTTCTGGCTTTCTCTAAATTCATGTCTCCAATTATAACTTCTGAAACTTGATTGGATTCGGCTAGGTCTCTTACGGTTACCATGCCCATTGCCCCTGCTCCGCCTAAAACCAAAATTCGCATTTCGCTCACTCCTACTTTGGTTATGTTGTTGTTTTAGGTGCTAGCCAGTCAATTAGCCTTTTTGGTTCTGCACATTTTATGTGAACTTTTATTGGTCCTAATGGTGATTCTGCAACTGGTTTTGAAAACGATATATGTCCAGCATAAGCAACTTGCTTGTTCAAGTAGAAAGTAATAGACTTCTCGTTCACACCCTCAAATAAAACCGTTCTAGCCGCATCTCTGATTCTTTCTCTCCTAAGAAGATTCCAAAATTTCGTTAAGGCATCCAAGTCTTTTGCTTTAGCCTTTAACAAGCTTCCTCTATGGATGGGAACAATTTCATATTCAAGACTACCGAATAAATTTTCTATTGCCTGCTTAACCTTTTCAACATCCTCTGTGGGATTAATTTCCGTTTCTACCTCAACCTCAACTTCATCCATTTTTAGCTACATTCTCCAAAAATTGCTTAGCCATTTCAACAAACTCTTCCATTCCACCTTCATTTACAAGTACGTAATCAGCAAGAGCTATAACATTACCTAAACCAACCTTTAACTCGCGGTTATCTCTCTCAACAAAATTCTTCCACTTTACTGGATCGTCGCTTCTTCTCCTTTTAAAAAGTCTTCGGAAACGCGTTTCCGGCGAGGCATGAACCGCCAACAGAATAAAGTTTGGAAAATGCTTCTTAAATTCCTCAACCTCGTACATGCTTCGAACACCATCCACTAAAACAAAATCTTCTTTAGCCTTCTGAATTTTCCTAAGGCAACGCTTAGCTATTGAAGCTGGTCCTTCCATTTCCCTCAATTCAAGCATAAGACGCCCAAGATTTTCAGGTGTAGCTTCAATTCCTCTACGTTTTGCCTCTTCCCTCACTTCATCTCCCATAACAACCACTTTAAATCCAAGTTCATACGCGGCTTTAACAACAAGCGATTTTCCAGCCCCAGGCATTCCGGCAACACCAATAATTTTCTTAGCCATTTCCATCTTTGAGCAATGTTGCATTTCAAACTCAAAACAGTTATGGTTCATTGTAATGCAAAAGTTAAAATTAATACTTGCCTATGTAACCTTAAGAGGTTAAGACGGTGAGTGCAGATCAAGAATTTGACTCGTTTGTAAAAGATTTTTTCGAAAACACTGTCAAGGAACATCCAGTAATTGCGACGTATCTGGGCATTCACACCTACGACCACATGCTTCCAGAAGTTTCCAGAGAAAGCATGTATAGACGTATAGCAATGGCTGAAAATTACCTTGACAGATTGCATTCCATAGATAAATCAGCTCTTACTGGCGAGAGAAAATATGATTACGACATTGCAGAAATGTTCCTTGAATTTTGGATTTTCTGGTACAAGGAACTTCGTTTCTGGGAGAAAGACCCCGACTATGTAGGTTTACTTGGAGAAGCAATCTATCCACTTTTCAGCCGAAGATTTGCTCCTCCAGAAAAAAGAGCTGAAAAAATTGTTGCAAGGTTAAATGCTTCAGAGGAATTCCTAAAACAAGCGAAAACATGCATTATTCTCCCAGTAAGGTTATGGACGGAAATAGCTTTAGAAACTTGCCAAAGAATGCCAAATTTCGTAAATCTTGTTTCAAACACTATGAAAAACATGGTAAGTGAGTCATTGAGTAAGGAATTGGAAGAATCATCTAAGAAAGCAGTGAAAGCCATAAAAGAATATGAAGAATGGCTTAAAGGTGCGGTTCTTCCAAGAGCAATAAAGAATTTTGCAATAACAAAGGAACAATATGATAAGCTTGTTCAAATTCGCAGACTTGGACTATCAACGGAGCAAATACTAAGTTTAGGAGAAAAATACCTTAGTGAATTTAAACAGCAACTAAAAGAAATTGCTAATCAAATAAAGCCCGGCGCAACAATAGAGGAAGCAAAAGAAATCGTGAAAAGTAAGCATCCGCAAACCTTCGATGAAGCATTAAAAGTTTACAAGGAAGCTATGGAAAAAGCTAAGAAATTCATAATTGAACATGCAATAGCAACCATACCTCCAGAAGAAAAACTAGAAATAATTGAAACTCCAACGTTTTTAAGGCATATAATTCCCTTTGCAGCCTATGATCCTCCAGCCCCATTTGACAAAGATCAAACTGGAAGATACATGGTGACTCCGGTTGAAAATAAACCGGAAATGTTGAAGGAACACAATTATGCTTCAATAATGAATACTACAGTGCATGAGGGATATCCGGGGCATCACCTTCAGCTTGTTTGTGCAAACAAGCATCCTTCACTTATTCGTCATCTGGCTTCTTTAATGAGTTTCATTGGAACGGAAACAATAGAGGGCTATGCACACTGGGTTGAAGAGTATATGAGTGAACTTGGTTATGAGGATACTCCAGAAACACGTTTTGTTAGAACCTTAGACATGCTTTGGAGAGCTGTGAGGATAATAGTTGACATAAAACTTTGTACTGGACAGATAAGTTTTGATGAAGCTGTTGAAATGCTGGTTCGTGAAACTGGAATGGAACGTCCAGCAGCCATAGCTGAGGTTAAACGTTACACTTCAACACCAACTCAGCCACTAAGCTACTTGATAGGAAAACACCTAATTAAGCAGCTGAGAGAAGAAGTCAAAAAGAAGATGGGTGAGAAATACACGGACAAGTTCTTCATAGACACAATACTGTATTCTGGATCTGCACCATATTTTGTGTTAAAGCGCATATTTGAGGAGAAGATAAAGCAACAATTACAAGAGCCACTTTGGTGAATCAACTATTAGAGGTTTGAAGGCTTATGGCTGAAAGAATAAGAAGCTTTATAGCTTTCGACATTGACAAACCAGATGTTTTGGAAAGACTTACGGAAGCTCAAAGAAAACTTGTTGAAACAGGAGCCAGCCTAAAACTTGTAAATCCGGAAAACATCCACATTACAGTTCGTTTTCTAGGAAACATCTCGGTTGGAATAGTGAACAAGATTTACGAGGCTATGGAAAAAGTTGATTTTAAGCCGTTTCTGGTTGAAATAAAGGGTTTAGGTGCCTTTCCACGTTTAAGCTTTCCAAGAGTTATTTGGGCTGGAATCCACCAAGGTGCAGATAAACTTCAAAATATCTTTGAACAACTCGAACCTCAACTTCGTAAGCTTGGTTTCCAACCAGATCCAAAAGGTTTTAGTCCTCACATAACAATAGCAAGGGTTAAAACTGGAAGAAACAGAGCTGAACTTGTGAAGTGCATAGAAACTCTGTCAAATGAAAAATTTGGAGAAATAACAGCCAATTGCCTAAGACTTAAGAAAAGTACGTTAACACCGAAAGGTCCAATTTACTCAACGGTTAAAGAGGTATGCAGATAGTGGAAATAAAGGCTGCAGAAAAGGTCTTGAATCGTGTTTTAAAGAGGATTACCCCTACAACTGAACGAAGAAAAGAAATACTCGACTTAGCGGAAAAGGTCAAGAGCAAAATCGAGAAAGAGCTGGATAAAGCTGGTTTGGAAGCAAGAGTTAGAATTGAGGGATCAATAGCAAAGGATACATGGCTAACAGAAAATCCAGACATAGACATTTTCGTCCAGTTTCCAGTAAATTTTCCGAAAAAAGAGTTTAAAACAACCTTCCTAGAAATAGCAAAAAAGGCAACTAAAAATGCAAAACATGTAGAAAGATACGCAGAACATCCATACCTAGAAGCCATAATAAACTCGGCGGTAATAAACATAGTTCCATGCTACAAGGTTAAGCTGGGCGAATGGCTAAGCGCAACAGACCGTACACCATATCACACCGACTATGTTAAAAAACATTTAACAAAACAACTCAGCAACCAAGTTAGGCTCTTGAAAAAGTTCATGCAGGGAATAGGAGTCTACGGAGCCGAAATAAAAATTGGTGGTTTCAGCGGGTACCTCTGCGAACTCCTAATTCTAAAATACAGAGGTTTTCTAGAAACACTTGAAAATTTTTCCAATTGGAAAGGAAAACTTGTAATAGACTTGGAAAACCATTTTGAAAACCAAGAAGACCAATTAAGCATGCTTTTTAAAGAACCATTAGTGGTTGTTGATCCAGTGGACAAGGGAAGGAACGTCGCAGCCGCCGTTCGCAAAGAACATCTCTACAATTTCATAGCGGCATCAAGAGCCTTCATTAAAAATCCAAACGTAAAGTTCTTCTATCCGCCAGAAATAAAGCCGCTTAGCAAAAAAGAAGTTCGAGAGAAAATTAGGAAAAGAAAAACCTTACTGCTGTTCCTTAAATTCAGTCATGTTGAAGCCGTTCCAGATATTCTGTGGGGGCAACTGTACAAGTCTCAGAGAGCCCTAGAGAAAATGTTTAAACAGTACGGTTTTAACGTGATGCGGAGCAAGGCGTGGAGCGACGAAAAAACAGCTAATATCATATTTTTCGAGATTGAACAAGGGAAACTCCCTCAAATTAAGAAGCATTTGGGTCCACCTTTAGATAAAAGGGCAGAATGTGAAAAATTTTTGCTTAAACATGTTTCTTCTTCAGAAACGTTTTCAGGTCCTTACATTGAAGGTGAAAGATGGGTTGTTGACACTAAGCGGAAATATACTGATGCCGTTAGGTTGCTTAGTGAAAAATTAAAAAGTGATGGGAGAAAGGTGGGTATTGGAAGACTTATCGCTGAATCAATAGATAAAGGATTTGAAATTCTTGTTAACGAACAAATAATTGGTTTTTATGCTTCAAATCGTGAATTTGCCAAATTCCTAACAAGATACTTAGAAGGTTTTCCAATATGGCTTAGATGGGCTCTGCAATAAGAATGTTATGTTTATTCGCGACTATCCTAGCTTTTAATTTGGCTCCAACCGGTATTTCTTCAGCATTTAACAATGTGATAACACGATCTCTCTTAGGAGTAACTGCTAACTTTTCTCTTTTCAACCAACCAGGACCTATAACTTCAACCTTAACCTTTTCAAATTTTTTATAGGGAATTGGAAGCATGACTCTTTTGTGAATGCCGAAGTCTTCTGGGCGTAAAATAAGCTTTATGTTGAAAAGTTTTTCCCATTTCCTAAGTTGTGCGTAAAATCTTCTCCATGAAATGGCTTTTACACCTTTTGGTTTTCTTCCATGCTTATGAACCTCATATTTTTGAATCCCAAGTGGAGGATAACGTTTGCCTGCTCCAATATTTTTTGCTAAAGAAATTATCTTTGGAATTTCATCATCATTTAAGGATGGAACCCAAACTGGAGCCAGAAGCAAGTCTATTGAAGTATTCTCTGTTATGAATTTCGCAAGTTTTACGATGTGTTCTACATCATACCATTCTGTATCAGCCAACTTTTTCGCTAAATTCGGATCTAAAGCATCAATTGACAAGTTTATTCTAGTCAAACCAGCTTCCGCCAGTTTTTCAATCATTTTTTCATTAAGAAGGGATCCGTGAGACTGCATCGAAATAGTTTTCACACCTTCAATCTGTTTCAACCTAGCAACCAACTCCACAATTTCAGGATAAGTGATAGGATCGCCTACAGTGTCGATATGCGCCTCAATTCCTTGCTTTCCTTTAAAAATAACGAGCCGCTCAAACTCCTCAACCAAATAATCCAACTCTACAACATACTCGGTTTGTCTAACCCTCGATTTCGGACCAGCATTAGTCGAACAAAAAATACATGAAAGCGGACACGTGGAAACGGGACGAATTTGAATAAGATTCGTTCCTCTATCAATAAGCCCGAAGGCAATACATCCCACAAGAGGAATTGAGGAATCCACTCTAAATAGTTCCAAGTTCCTTGTACCAGAATAAGATTTCACAAGAGAGTTTAAAAGCACTTATTAACCTAAATTAAAAATTGATGCTGGAGTGTCTCTAATGAAAACTCCTTTCAGAAAGCAACCCAACAGCTCGATTTACAATTTTTTGTCTGATTACATATTTTATAGTCAGAAAGAACTAGAAAAAATTCTTGCAGAAGATTCCGATTCACAGCTTGCAAAGATTTGTGAATATATAATTAAAGCCGGAGGAAAGAGACTCCGTCCATTACTTACACTACTCGCTTGTGAAGCTGTAGGGGGACACTATAAAAGGGCTCTTCCAGTATCGGTTGCGATAGAGCTTGCTCACACGCTGGGAATAATACAGGACGATATTTTTGACCAAGCAACTATGAGAAGAGGAGTAAAAGCAGTACATATCGCATGGGGAATGCCGAAAGCAATTCTAGCTTCAGACTACCTCTTCTTAAAAATGGTAGAGTCCATACTAAAACTTTCAAATTACAATGAAAATTCTATGGAGCTAACCTTGAAAATCCTAGAAATAGTTGTTAAAGCTGGGCTAGAGGCAATAGAAGGTGAATATTTAGATTTACAGCTTTCAAAAAAGGATGAAGTAACAATTGAAGAGTGCATTTTGGTCGCTGAAAAAAAGACTGGGGCTTTTATAAAAGCTGCTTTGGAAGCTGGAGCATTAATCGGCGGAGCGACAGAAAAAGAAGTACAAGTTTTTAGAGAATATGGAAAAAATGTTGGAATAGCCTATCAAATAACTGATGATTTACTGGGGTTGACGGGTAATCTAAGCTTGGTTGGAAAGGATATCGGAGTGGATTTGACGAACAAAAGAATTACTGTAGTAATGGCCCATGCATTACAAAATTCTACATTACAAGATAAAAAAGAAATTATGGAAATAATGGAGCTAAATGAGCAAAAAGGAAAATTAGTTAAAAATATGGTTGAAATTTTTGAAAAAACAGGTTCTATAAATTTTGCGCAAAAATTGGCTTTTGAATATGCTGAGAAAGCCGTGAAATACGTAGAAGTTTTAAAGCCAACTCAAGCTAGAGAAGTTTTAAAGGCCATTCCCATAATAGTGGTTAAAAGGAAATGGTAAGAAACTCAAGCTAGAAGATATGCTATCGAAAAAGCTATTTCGGTGAAGAGTGACATGAAAAAAGCATGAATAAAGATTTTTTCGCGGTTTTTTCTCGAGAAATCGTGTATTAAAGAGTGTATTATGTAGATGCCCCATATGGAAAATAGGCTTACTGGGAGAAAAGCTGATTTTAAATATCCCAACAGATAAAATAGCGGAATCACCAAGTAAATTCCAATGAATAATGGAGAGATTAGAGCGATTGATTTTTTTATTCCGAATTTTACTGGTAAAGTTTCAATTTTCATTTCTTTATCAGCTTCATAGTCCACGAAGTCTTTTACTACATTTGCACCTACGACTTGCAGTGTTGCTAAAAATATTACAAACCATGGAGCTTCAAGGGGGCTTCGAAAGATGACCCATCCACCTACGAAACAGACCATTGTATAGCCCAATGCGAGTGAAAAATTGGAAAGTCCACCCACCGCTTTAATTCTAACGGGTGGAACGGAATAAAGAATTGACAAAAGAACACCTATTAAAGCTAAAATGAACGGCCAGAAACCTAAAGAAAAAGCGATTATTAATCCGATGAGGTATAGTAGAGAGGAAACTGCAAGTGTTGAAAAGACGCTTATTTGTCCTTTCGGTAAGGGCCTATCTGGTTTACTAAGTTTATCAACTTCGATGTCAAAGACGGCATTTAGAAGATTTATTGCTGCGGTGATGCATGGTCCAACGCCCACCGAAACAAGAAGAATTAAATGAATAGGCGGTATTCCCCTGAAAGCCATGACCATGCCGCAAATAGCCGAGGTTATTGAGAAAAGCCAAGTTAGGGGGCGACTAGCCTTTACGAAGGCAGCGAGCTTTAACGTTAAGTTGAGCATTATAGCATACCTTATAGTTCAAATATTTTAAATTTGAAGTTAAATAAACCTTACAGCAAGGTCGGGGTATGGATTTAATTTGGGAAGTTATTCGATTCGCTAGAGAAATAGGATCATTAGTATGTTTCCAATGGGAAAAAGCTACCTTCAAAATTGGAGAACACTATTTTCCAGTGTGTTCTGGATGCTTCGGAATATATTTAGGTTCTTTAATAGCTTTAACCATCCTCCCCTTTTTAACAAAGTTTTCTAAGAAACTTTATTCAATAAAATATGGCTTACCTACGCTCTTACCATTTTTGACTTATTGGATCATACTCAGAATAGAGCTCATCACCGGAAATTTCATTGTCCCCGGAATTAAGGAAGTTTACTGTTTTACTGGCATGCTTGTTGGAACAACAATCTCAAATGCTGCCTACAGATTAGGTCTTGAAACTGAATATCAAAGGGAAATATTGAAGATTGGAAGGAAATTTTGGATTCTAACGTTAATGGTTATTGTCGGTTCGTTGGCAACTTTTTTCCTCAGACCTTTCGATGTTTCAATACTCTTCTCTGCAAGTCTATTATTCATAACTGGTTTTTTTGGATTGGTATTTTTTATCTCAACGTGGATTGTCGCATTAATAATTACTTATCTAAAAAAAGGTGATATAGGTCAAAAGAAGGCGTTGGTTTCTATTTTAACTCTCCTAACTATTTTCGGATGCTTCCAACTTTTCCAAATACTAATTTTAAGTTCTAACATCGAATTGATAATTTTGGGGATAATTTTCGGAGTTTCCTCGCTTGGACTTTTTAGTTTCAGTTTAAAGAATTTTGCTTCAGAAGAATTAGGGTTAACAAGGAAGAAATGGAAAAAACAAGTGTTTTATGGACTTCTAATAGGAATAGGACTTTATTCACTTTTCGGAATCTACCGTTTCTTCACTCTTAATGAAGTAATCTTCCTCAAATTTACAGTTGACTATATAAACATACCAGCGGTTTTCGTCATTGTTTTAGCTGAAGAGTTCTTTTTTCGAGGCTATGCGATTGGGTTGCTTAATCGCTACTTTAACAAATCGATATCATGCCTTGTCCCTTCAATTCTCTTCACAATCTACCACAAATCCTTAATCTTTAAGGCTTTAACTGAAATAAACTTCTACGTATATGAAAATTTAATCTTGGTCTTCGCTGGAGGACTATTGCTTTCTTACCTTTTCATTAAGAATAGAAGTTTAGTGATGCCGATAACGGTGCATTTATTTTGGAATGTAATGCTTTCTTCAAAAATATCTTTGAATATCCTGCAGAACTTATCTCTATGGTTAAAAGGATAAAAAAGGGGAGGAATATTGAAGGATGTTACTTCCTTTTCCTTCTTAATTTTAGGGTGATAAAGCCAACTATTGGTACAGCAACGATTAATGCTGTTCCTAAGCAGCCTCCGCCACCGCTTGAAACGCTCACGTAAACATCGTTGGTGTAGGTGTCTCCACCAGACCAAGTGACATGAGCTTTACCAAGGTAGTAGTCTCCTGCCGAATCTGCCTTTATGGTATAGGTGTTCTTGTAGACTGCACCTGGTGAAAGTGAGCCTATTGAAACATCAAGGCTTCCAGAAACAAGCGAAAATCCGGATGGAAGCGTATCATCAATGTAAACATTTGATGCCGTGCTAGTTCCAACGCTCCAGAGCTGAACAGAAACGTCTGTATTGTCACCTTCTGTGAGGGAATCATCATACACTATTTTTGCAGCCTTTACCGAAACCGAAGGTGGATTAATTATCCATTGATAAGCAGCATAAACATCTAGCACACCCCATCCGTAAACTATGTCTGGACCAGGATCACCCTTGTCAACAGCAGTTGAAATCATAGCTCCCTTAATCAAGTGTGGAGGGGCAGTTCCGCCATAAGCATCAATTAACAAAGCAGCAGCTCCAGCAACATGCGGAGTTGCCATGGAAGTTCCAGAGTAAGTTACATAACCGTTTCCTGTATTTGCATCTGCAGCTGTAATCGAAACTCCTGGAGCACAAATGTCTGGTTTAAGTCTTGTATCAAGGGTTGGTCCTCTGCTACTAAAGCTTGCTATTGATCCGGAAGAGTCGTCTATAGCCCCAACGGTCACAACTTTCCAAGCGTTCCCTGGACAGCCAACGGTCCATCTACCTGGTCCATCATTTCCAGCTGCAACTGCCACGAAGATTCCAGCATCCCATGCTGAGTCGGCTGCTTGGCAGACGCTGCATGATCCGTCGCAATGTTGGGATGAACCTAAACTCATGCTAATTATATCAATTCCGTAAACGTCTTTGTTATCGACGCACCATTGAATCCCCGCAATTACGTCGGATTCTGTTCCGCTTCCTTGGGAATTAAGAACTTTGACGCCTACCAAGCTGGCTTCTGGAGCCACTCCAGTATATTTTCCGTTGGAAGCCTCTCCTGTTCCAGCTGCTATTGAGGCGCAGTGGGTTCCGTGTCCGTGATCATCGTAAGGGGTTGTTTTTCCGTTTACAAAGTCTTTCCAGCCAATAACCTTGCCTTCGTCTAAGTCTTCATGTGAAGCATCTATACCGGTATCTATAATGGCAATTACCTCGCCTGCACCCTTATAACCTATATCCCAAACTTGGGGAGCTTTAATGTAATCAACGCTTGTATCAAGAAAAACTCTAACCTCATGATCTTCATATACCTCTTTAACTACGTCAGAGTAGCTGGTCATCAATTCGTTCAATCCATTTGGAATGTAAAGTTCTCCAGCTATTGCATGGAAGTTTCCTATGTTAAAGATATAGGGTTCCTCGTCAACTCCATATTTCAGTTTAAAGAACGATGTTTTATCAAGTATGTTTGCAATTTCAAAGGTTACTGGATGTTTGAAATGAATAATCACAGAAACCCAGCCAGTTCCTGAGAAATCTCCATGAATCTCTACGGGCGGAGAGGAGGGAGAGGGAATCGCAAGAGCGGGCATATGGAATATGAACGCAGATACCATTGCAAGACATAAAAAGGCAACTAACAGCTTCCTCATTTTCTTTCCCCTTTTAACAATTTTAATTCTTAGTATGACCTTAAATTCTCTTATAAAATTTTCTATTGGGTCTAATTATAAAAGAGCTTAAAGATTTAAATAAAAAAGACTTATACCTAGTATCCAGCAATAGGGGGCGAAAGCGTAGAAGAGTTTTTTATTTAAGGTTATTTTTAGAAATTTCAGAGAGAACAAACCAACTACTATTGACACCATCATTCCAATTAAAATTGAATAAATGTTAATTTCTTGATAGTTGAGGGACAAGGTTTTGCCGATCGCAGCTGCAAGTACTGCTGGAATCGAAAGTAGAAATGAGTATTTCATCGCTTTTTCATGTTTTATCCCTAATAGAAGAGCAGTTGCAATTGTTGCACCACTTCTTGAGATGCCGGGAATTAAGGCAAATGCTTGAGCAATTCCAATTAAAATAGAGTCAAAAAAGCTTATTGTGTTCTTTTTTATACTGGAAAATTTTGTTAAGTAAATAATTGTTCCAGTAAAAATGAAGGCAGTTGCAATTGCGATCGGACTTTCGAAGAGTTTTTCTATTGATTCGCCAAAGGTAAAGCCTAAAATTGCCAATGGTATGTTACCAATAATTATTAGCTCAACTATTTTTGCCTCTTCTGTTTTAAATTCACGTTTAACAAAAACTACCTTCAATATTCTTGAAATGTCTTCTCTGAAAAAAAGTAATATGACGATTAAAGTTCCAACATGAAGCATAACATCGAAGAAAACTGGATTTTCCATCTTGAAATACTGTTGAAGTAGGGCTAAATGTCCTGAACTTGATATGGGAAGCCATTCGGTAACACCTTGCACCACGCCGAGAAGAATGGCTTCAAGCAGTTTATCCAAGTTTATTATTTACCTCACCTAACTGATTCCAGTTTGTAGTAAACAATAAAGCTTAGCTCACTAGTTTAGAATTTAAGTTTTTATTTCAGTAAAACAATTATTTTGTTGCCGGATGACGAGAAGGCATTAGCTTGAAATGATGAAAGCTCAGAGTTACACTGACGGCACTTGATGAAAGACTTTATATTCGATACTAAGCTTCAGCCGGCTTCCGGCTGTCTAACCGTTAATGGCTGTAGATCTGCGAAACGCCTTCGCTAGAGGCCATTCCGAAAGTGCCACTTTTCATGGCTGAACTATCTAGAGTTGTCAGCCCAGAACTCTATTCGGACATTCTAGGCATATACGCAAAAAAGAAAAGTTCATTCCGTGAAAAAGTTCAAGGAAATTTCCGAATCTGTGAAGCAAACAGCCGAAACAGCCTCCTAAAGCATGTAGGCGAATGCTACCTAAACGAAGGGCCACACCATCCTAGACCTTCTCAGATCCAGAGATGAAGAAGACTTGGCATGGCTTAGAAGCCCGTATGCAAAGGAAAAGCGAATTTTGCTCATTCACGGAGACAAGGTATATGTTCAATGCAGCATTGACACCAAGAACATTAGCAAAGTTCAGATGGGAGACTTTGAACGCTATGAAAAATAAGCAAAAATCTTATTTCTACTAGTGGTTTTTCATCTTTCTAAGCAGGCTGTTTCTTCGTTTAGATTGGATTCTGAATATTTACATCTAATTCGTAATCTTTTTCCTCTGGCTCTATACAACATTTGTAATAAAGGTTATATGGTACATAGGTGACGTATTACGAATAGGGGTTTAGATGGCTCTAGAAGGGCTAACGTTGAAACCTAGCTGCACAATACCAGAAACTTCAGAGTTCAAATTAGATAGAGTTCCGTCAGAAACTCAACCTAGACCATGCTATAGAGTTGTCATGAAAAAAGGTAAAGATGGATGGATTGTTGTAAAATGTCTTGATGTTAAAGGGGCTATTTCCCAAGGAAAAGACAAAAATGAAGCCTTAAGAAATATTATTGAAGCTATTTCAGCCATACTAGAGGATGTTAAAGGTGAATCTCCAGAGTTTTCAGTTTTTGTTGTGGAAGAAAAATAAATGCCGAAATTGCCGATAATTTCGGGAAAAGAATTGATTAAATATTTAAAGAAAAAGGGATTTGTAGTTTCTAGGCAAAAAGGGAGTCATGTAGTTCTTAAGTCATCAAACAGTTGTCGTGTTACAGTCCCTTTGCATAAAGAGTTAGATAGAGGGACTTTACTTGAAATATTGGCAGAGGCCGGTATTAGTAAAAAAGAATTTTTAGAGGAGTGGTATAGTAAAAAATGAGTACTGACGCCCAAAATATGATTGAATGCGATTTTGTAGTGCTATCAGAAGATTATAGCAGATATATACTTCAAGATGGAACCATCTTAAAAGTAAAAATTGTTGTGAAGAAAATTTTCAGATCCGCACAGACCAGCCCAGAAGGATATCCTATAGCGATAAGTCTGGATTCAACAAATGCTGTAGCAGCGATAGTACAACCATCAGAAAAAGGTAAACCTTCAAAAGAGCCTTGGGATCCACGAAGAGATATAGGCAAAGAAATAAAATTTGAACCAAGAGAAGAGAAATGGCAAGAATACGTCACAAATGATGGATTCAAAATTTTAGTCAAACCCGTTGTAGTCAAAGTGCTCAAATATGACAAGCGTAACAAATATGGTGAACCCATCTACGCTGTTAATGTTCAGGCTATAATTAACGTAGAAAAATTCACAAGCACAGCAACTTAACCATCTTTAAAAAACATGCACCTATGAATTATACCTCACCATTTGTTTATTTGTAGCCGTATAGCATTTTTCACACACCTAAGCCGATTAACTATTCAGCGAACAGAAAGTGAACAAAATTAAGTTTTCCATCCATTTTCAATTGAAAGCTCAGAGTTACTCCGACGGTAACCTTTAGCGTAATGGTGCCTATTCTACGCTAAAGTGAACAGCTTATTAAGGTGCTCTAACCGAGTATTCTTCAAATGTTAAACGGTATTCATTGGTGTGATAATTGTAACGTTCCGATAATTGGAGAGAAATGTGAGAATTGTTTTAAAAAAGCTAATTTCGTTGTTTTGTCGAGGGCTGCCGACGCAAGACCAGCATTTGAAAACGACATCAGGTTAATTAAAAGTCTTCTTAGGGAATGGATAGGTCAGCCTACTTTAAAGAAGCTTGATATGGAAAGAAAAATTGTTTTGTTGAATAGACTTCCCTATTTGGATAAAGCCTACGAAGTCTTAGTTGATGGAAAAATTCTTTGTCATGTTTTCTTTGACCTTTATACCTTTAAATGGAAAGTAAAACCTCTTAAGCCTCTTTGCAGCCTTGTAATAGAAGAAAACTTGGGAAAAATTGCTTTTGTAAATAAAGAAAAAGTTTCTAAGGACGAAATTCTTAATTCAACCGACTTTAAGTTTAATGCTGGAGAAAGCGAAGATTTAGTATGCTTATTCTCCAGAGATGAGAAATCTTTAGGATTAGGCTTTTTAACAGATAATAAAATTATTGTTTTGAAAGCTTGGAGTCCATCCAAGCCCCGCTACAATTTTGGTAAAAAAGCTAGCTTTAAAGACGCTATTAAGGCTAATAAACTTTCAATTGAGCATTTCGAGTCGAGAGCTTGCAGTTTTCTAGAACGTTATGTTAACAGATTTAAAAGGAAAACCATAATTTCATATTCTGGTGGAAAAGACAGCCTAATTTGCCTTTTATTATCGTTAAAAACCGGAATTAACGCCAAATTATTATTTACAAATACATGTCTGGAAATGCCTGAAACATTAAAAAATGTGGAAAGAGTGGTTGAAGCGCTGGAAATTGACGTTATTAAAGCTGAGGCTGACTGCACGGAATTTTGGAGTAAAGCTGAAGAGGTTGGGCCTCCGGCTAGGGATTTCCGTTGGTGTAGTCAAGTATGCAAGCTTAAACCGACCAAGAAGGTGTTAGCTTCTTTTGGTGAAACGCTTTGTATTGTTGGTCAGAGGAAGGCTGAATCCTTAAAAAGAGCAAGTTCGCAAGCTGTGTGGAAAAATCGGTATTTACCAAACGTTATTAATATAACACCTATTCAGAACTGGAAAGCTTCACTCATATGGCTTTATTTAATTAAAAACAGGAAAGAGAATCTCGTAAACGAGCTTTACTTTAAAGGATTTGACAGAGTTGGTTGTTACATGTGTCCGTCAGCAACAATAGCTGATTTTAAAATGGTAAAGGAGTGGCATCCGGAACTTTGGGAAAAATGGGAAGTTTTCCTTCAAAACTGGAAGAAAAGAAACAATTTAGAAGATGCATGGTTAACGTATGCCCTCTGGAGATGGAAAAGGAGAACACCAAAAGGAATAAGAAACTTTCTGGGAAAATCAAGCATAAAAACTGTTTTCTAAAATGCTAACAATTCTTTCAGCGGCTTTTCCATCCCCAAATGGGGAGAATGTAGGTAAGTCTTTTCTGTTGTTAAGTAACTCATTTGCAGCTGAAATTATATCTTCTTTTTTCGTTCCAACCACTTTTGCAAATCCAGCTTTAACAGCTTCTGGTCTCTCTGTAGAAAGTCTGGTAACTAAAACTGGCTTCCTAACTAGAGGTGAAGTAGCTTCTTCTTGTATCCCGCCCGAATCGGTTATGATAAATACACATTTTTTCATTAAAACCAAAAAATCGAAATAACCAAGCGGAGGCAAGATAGTAACATTCTCGCAGTCTACCAGCTTGTTCCATAACCCGTTTTGTAATAGTCGTTTCCTTGTTCTGGGATGCATGGGATAAACTATTGGAACTGGAGATTCCATATATGCCTCAATCAAGTTTTTCAGAGTATTTAAGTCGTCCACGTTTTCGGCTCTATGGGCTGTTACAAGCGCAAACGGATTATACCTTATTTTTTCCATAATTCTCGATTTTCTAATTGCCAAGGGCATATGCTGGTTGACGGCATCTATCACGGTGTTTCCCGTTACGTAGATTTTCCCCCATACATTCTCCCGTCTAAGATTATTTTTTGCATGTTTTGTTGGAGCGAAAAGCAGAGTTGATATGTGGTCTACTAGGCGTCGGTTATGTTCTTCCGGCATCCTTAAGTCGAAACTTCTTAAGCCAGCTTCAACGTGACCAACCGGAATGTTCTGTTTTAAGGCTGCAACAGCTGAGGCAAGAACGCTGTTAGTGTCTCCCTCTACAAGAACCATTTTCGGTCTATATCTTTTAATTGTGCGTTCAAGAAAACACATTATCCTGCCTATTTGTATGCTTGGTGATGCAGTTTGAACTTTATAGAGGCAGTGGGGATTCGGAAGTTGTAGTTCATGTATGAACTTTTGGGACATTACGTAGTCATAGTGTTGACCGCAATAAACAAACGTGAATGGTATAGAACGTTTTTGAAGCGCCCTAATTATTGGCGCCATTTTTATTATTTCCGGTCTTGTTCCAGTAACTATCATTACGTTATCCATTGATTATCGAAGATTCTTCTAGAGTAATTCTCTATTATAACTGTTCTCATAGTTCAGATTTTGAATATGAATTCACATATGTATTAGCTTTTGAATCGCAACGAGAACCTCTCTTGCACATTCTTCAACACTAAGCTTATCCGAATCAACTATCACTTCTGGCGACTCTGGTGCTTCGTAGGGTACACCCACACCTGGAACAGTTTTGCTTTCTCCGCTAAAAGCCCGTTTATAAATGTTCTTTGGAGCGTATTCATCAGTTCTTTTAGTTTCTCGTTCTACACAAACTTCCAATGGACATCGAATGTATGCTTCAATAAATTTGGAAATAAGTTCTCTTGCAAGTTTGCGGTATTTTCTTCTGTTTCCGGTGGCATCAATTATAACGTTTATTCCATTATCTGTAAGTAACTTAGCCGCAAAAACCAGAGAACGATAAACTATTTCACGTTCTTCCTCGGTATATTTTGGTTCCGGGGTAACTATTTTTCTTAGATAATCTGAAGATAATATTTGAGCGTAAACCCCTTTATTTTCAAGCATTTCACAAAGTTTCTTAGCTATCGAAGTTTTTCCGCTTCCCGGAAGCCCAGTTAGCCAAACACACCAGCCTTTTCCAGCAACCATTCGGCTTCATCTCTCGAAATACGAGTTAACGTGGTCAATGTCAAATTCTTCTGTTTCTAAAACGTTTAATATGAAATTGAATAGTTTTCTCCTAACTTCCGCTGGCAAGTTTGGGTACCATATTGGTGAAGCGATTACTAAGGCTCTCCACGCATAGAAGGGTTGAACAACCGTTAATATTTCGTCGTCTTCTGTTGCACTTAAATAATGGCTCCAGAAATATTCAAAAAGCGATTTAAATGGGCCTTCAAGTTTTCCGTATGTTTGTAGTGAATAGAAAATGTAGTTTATTGATAATGCGGTTACGTCGTCGGCTGGTTCTCCCCATTCTCCACGGCTTCTGTCTAGAACTGTGAAGTCTGTACCTTCTCGGAACATAATGTTCCAAGGGTGAAAATCACCGTGAACTTGTGACAACCGATGAGTTTTCCCTTTTATCTTCCAACGCCACTCTACACATTTCTTCTCAATCATACACATACAGTTTTTGTCTGCAAATTCGAAATCCGGTGGATAACTGTCAATAAGTCCCATTATGCATTCACTATGACCAATCAGTTCCCTTATTCTGCGAATGTAAAGGTTTGGAGCATCCTTCTTCAAAGCATGAATTTCAGCCAAATACTCGGCTAGCGCTTCACAACGGTCTAAATCAAGTTCGGTTAATTCCTTGTACTTCTTAATTTCATCTAAATCCTGATGGTACAATCTTCCATCTACAACTTCGGTTAATAGGAAAAGTTCTTCGCAGTCTCCAAGCGACTTTAAAGTTCCCTCCTTAGTAAAGGCTCCAACATCCACTGCCCTAACATGTTTAGGGAGATTATTAAACGCTGAAAACTGCCATAAAAGAATTTGAGCCCTATCAGAAAAATATTCATGCCCAAACTGTCCAGGATTCACCGTTTGCAAAACATTTTTCATTTCTCTCCCATTCACTCTAAACTTAATTAGGTATGATTTTCCATAACCAAATCCCTTTAATTCCCTTTCAGCCTTCCCAGTTCCAAGCTCCTCAATTGAAACTACCTTAATCTTGCCATGATGAATAGAACCAAGATATTCCTCCAATTTTTCCATCGGAACAAGAAACTTTTTCTCAACCATTAAAATCTCCGTCTCCTATATTGATTTTTAACTAGCACTAGCTTAAAAATACTGATACTAAAATACTGAATTGTAAAGCTAACAAAAGTGAATGCGAAATGGAATTCCTCATCGAAAATGGAACCATAATATCAATGGGTAAAAACGGAATAATTCGTCAAGGAAGCGTAGTAATAGAAAGAGATGAAATAGTTGACTTGGGAAAAGCAGATTATATTAAGCATAAGTATCCACGCGGTTACGAGAGAATAGACGCAAAAAACAAGGTGGTTATTCCGGGGCTTATCAACACGCATCACCATGCTGCTATGAGTTTATTGCGTGGATACGCAGACGATTATCCACTTCAAGAATGGCTTGAAAAATGGATATGGCCCCTAGAAAAGCATATGAGTAAACATGACATCTATGTTGGAGCCCTTTTGACGGCTGTTGAATCCATAATGAGCGGAACAACTACCGTGAATAGCATGTATCATTATTTTCCAGAGGAAAACGAAGCTAAGGCTTTTTCAGAAATTGGTTTGAGAGGCGTTATCGGACATGTCTGCTTTTCCTGGAGGAAAGATGAGGATAAGAAAGCCCTAGAAGATTTAGCCAGAAACTGGCATGGACAAGCAAACGGCTTAATCAGAGTAAGCGTTGACCCTCACGCGCCCTATACAGTTGACCCAGACTACATGGTAGAGCTTAAGCAGATTAAGGATGAACTGAACATGAAATATGGCTCATCGGAGAACCCGATAATTTGGCACATTCACGTTGCAGAGACAAAAGATGAAAAGGAAAAAATCAGACAAGCCTTCGGCATAAACTTGAAAAATGGAATATTCAGCTATCTTAATTCGTTAAATGTTTTAGGAAAGGACGTTTTAGCAGCACATTGCGTTTGGTTAAACGATGAAGACATAGCTATTATCAAAGAAAGAAACGTGAAAGTATCCCACAATCCCGTTTCAAACTTAAAATTAGCATCAGGCATAAGTCCAATTCCAAAACTTTTGAAAGCAGGAGCAACCGTTTCATTAGGTACGGATAGCGCTTGTTCAAACAACAGCCCAGACATTTTTGAAACTATGAAGGTTACAGCTCTTTTACATAAGGGAGTAAATCTTGACCCAACCGTTATGAATGCAGAACAAGTCCTAAGAATGGCTACCATTGACGGAGCAAAAGCCCTTTGCTGGGAAAAAGAAATAGGCTCCATCGAAAAAGGAAAGAAAGCTGATATAGTGATTATAGATTTCAATAAGCCCCACCTATGCCCAATTTACAACGAAATAAGCCATCTGGTTTATTCGGTGAAGTCAGCGGATGTAGAAACCGTTTTTATAAATGGAAAACTTGTAATGGAAAAAAGAACTATAAAAACAGTAAACGTTAAAGAAGTCATGAAAAAAGCTGAAAAATGCAGAGAAAGACTTCTTAGAATTGTTGGCAAATAAAATTCTACTTTTTATATAAAATGTTTCATTAATGCTGGCTGTCAAGTAAAAACAAAAATCTAAAGTTTAGCAAATAGATATTTCTGCGGGAGTAAAAATGTTATTTCCATGTGCTATGACAATTGCTGGTTCTGATAGTGGAGGAGGAGCTGGAATACAAGCTGACTTAAAAACTTTCTCAGCCCTAGGAGTTTACGCAACCACAGTATTAACGGCATTAACTGCTCAAAACACAAAAGGTGTAAAGGAAATTTTTCCTTTACCAGCAAATTTTGTTAAGAGTCAAGCTGAAGCGGTGTTAGAAGATATTAAGGTGGAAGTAGCTAAAACTGGAATGTTGTATTCAAGTGAGATAATGAGTGTTGTAGCTGAAATAGCTGAGAAATATAACCTTAAACTTGTTGTTGATCCGGTTTTTAGGGCTGGTTCAGGAGATTTGCTTGTAAAGGAAGAAGCTAAAGAGGCGTTAATTAAATTGGTTGTTCCTAAGGCTTATATTTTAACTCCGAACCGTTATGAAGCCGAAGACATCGCTAAAATGTCAATAGAGACCGTCGAGGATATGGAGGTTGCAGCTCAGAAAATAGCGGAACTAGGTGCCAAAAATGTGGTGGTCAAGGGTGGTCACTTAAATGAGAACGAAAAAACCATAAAGGATGTTTTATATGTTGATGGCAAACTTAAAGTTTTTACGAAGCCACGTTTGGAAGTTAAGCCCCACGGTAGCGGATGCAGTTTTTCAGCTGCAATAGCTGCTTATCTAGCTCTAGGCAACAAAACCAGCCAAGCTGTGGAAAAAGCTGAAAGATTTATTCAAGAAGCTCTATCTTCCAGCCTAAAGGTTGGAACTGGAAGGATGCCAGTTAATCCAATGGCTGTTTTGTATAATGAGGCTGAAAAATATCGGGTTTTAGAAAATGTTCGGGTTGCAGCCCGAATGATTGAGGAAAATTCTCGACTTTTTATGCCTTACGTGGCTGAGGTTGGTATACAAGTTGCCATGGCAACAAGTTATGCAACAAATAAGTGGCATGTAGCCGCTGTTGAGGGTAGAATTGTAAGGGTTGGTGGTGAACTTAAGAGAGTTGGATGCGTAAGTTTTGGGGCGTCAAGTCACCTTGCAAGAATAGTCTTAACTACTATGAAATTTGATTCCAAGATGAAAGCAGCTTTAAACCTTCACCATCATAAAAAACTTGTTGAGGCTTTCAAAAATGCTGGTTTTACAGTTTCAAGCTTTGACAGAGCCAAAGAGCCAGAGGATTTAAAGAAAGTTGAGGGGAAAACCTTAAGCTGGGGAGTGGAACAAGCCATAAAGGCGATTGGTAGAGTTCCTGACGTAATTTACGATTTTGGAGAAGTTGGAAAGGAACCTATGATTCGTGTTTTAGGAGTTTCAGCCACAAATGTTGTTGAAAAAGCTTTGGCAGCAATTAGAAAAATTGAGGGAGTGTTCTAGCTTTAAATTGCTATAACTCTTTTGCTGGAACAGCTACCAACGTTTCAACCGTGTAATGTGTAGCAAAACCAGTTTCCATGACGAATTTCATAGCTGTCTTCTCGTCTGGAGCTTCAAAAATCAGTATTCCGTCGTACCTTCCAAAAGTGAAGAATACCTCTCGAATTTTCACCCCTTCTGGAGCCTTAAGCTCTTTCAAATATTTGATTGCGTCGGAACCTTTCCCCTTTGGACAAAGTAAAGTGACAAATAGCATTTTTATCCCAATAAACATTTATTTTTCACACTTAAACAACTTTTCCCTATCAAAAACTAACAGATTATTAATAACTTGGTTCTTAACTTTATTTGGGGAGTAAAGTTTGGAAAGGCTTTCAACTGGAGTTCCAGATATTGATAGCATGATTGCAGGTGGTATTCCAAGGGGTTTTCTTGTAGCTTGTACTGGTGAGCCTGGGACTGGAAAGACTATTTTCTCGATTCATTTTATTTGGGAAGGGTTACGTGTAGGTGATGTTTGCATTTTTGTTACTACTGAGGAGAGTCGTGATTCTATAATTGCTCAAGCCAGTCAATTTGGATTCGACTTTAAAAAAGCCTTGGAAGATGGGAAGCTCATTGTTATTGATGCACTTATGGGTTTGGAAGACCGCTGGGCTTTACGGAGCTTGGACATAGAGGAACTCGTTAATAAGGTTATTGAGGCTAAGAAAGCCCTAGGTTATGGTAGAGCCCGGCTTGTTGTTGATTCACTTTCTGCTTTCTGGCTTGACAAACCAGCTATGGCGAGGAAATACTCCTATTTCGTGAAGAAGGTTTTAGCCAAATGGGACTTCACAATTGTTGTTACAAGCCAGTACGCTATCACAACAAGCGATGCTTTTGGTTTTGGAGTGGAACATATTGCTGACGGAATAATACGATTCAGAAGGTTTGTACGTAACGGGGTCTTACGAAGATATGTGCTTATAGAAAAGATGAGGCAGACTCCGCATAGTTTGTTGATGCATGAAATAACCGTGGTTGATGGTAAAGGTTTAATTGTTTTAGGTCCAGTTCGAGAAAGGAAAGAGGACGTAACTCTTCCTAAGCAAGTATCAGATAGAATAGTTGCAGCTCAAAAGAAAAAGGAAAAGGAACTTCTGCCAAACATAGAAAATAAAAGAAGTAAAAGTCAAGGAAATAGCCATGTCCAAAAATCCTCAAAAACTTAAAAGTTTCAACAGTTTCTTATCAATTTCCTTTCCATTCTTCTCTTATGCTATATTCACTTAATCTTTCTATTGTTTTTATTGCTCTATCAGAAATTCTAACCATAATATCAGAACTAGCTTTTCCTTCATAAAAGAAGACATGTAACATTTCACAATCTTCACGTAAACGTTCAATCTCCTTAATTTTTCTTCCTAAACTTTTAGCTGTTCTATCAACTGAAATATGAGAATACAGTTCTTGTCCAGATAGTAACTCCATTAACAATGTGTAAGCTCCCCAAATTTTTTCTACTGTTTGCTGTAAATATATAAAACGTCTAGTTCTTTTGAATTTAAATAACTGCTTTCTCGCATGTTCTAAGAACTCTTTTATTTTGTTTCTCTTTGTGCTGAGCATCTAGCTAAGGCATCCTCCAAACAAACCTCTTTTAGAGAACTTGACTTAAAAAACTGTTAAGATGATTGAACGTTTACGTGAAGATGACTTTCGATTATCATGTAACTGTATTCTAGTTTATAAAAATAATCGAAATTGTGATTAAACAATTGAAAATATTTATATTTCACTTTGTTGAGTTGATTTTTGCTTTTACAGTTTAGAGGTGATGCTATGGCTTCCATCCGGGAAATTCCGGGTGGCATATCCCGTTTTGAACGAATAGGCGCTCACACTCATATTCGAGGACTAGGTTTAGACGAGAACGGAAAGGCTGTGAAAATTAAAGACGGAATGGTTGGTCAGGAAAAAGCTAGAGAAGCGGCAGGACTAGTAGTTAAAATGATTAAGGAAGGAAAGCTGAGCGGAAAATGCATAATTTTGGCTGGTCCGCCTGGAACTGGAAAAACAGCAATTGCTGTTGCGATTTCAAAAGAATTAGGGCCAAATGTTCCATTCATCCAAATGAGCGGAAGCGAAATTTATAGTGCTGAACGAAAGAAAACCGAAATCCTTGTAGAAGCGTTGAGAAAATGTATTGGCGTTGAAATTCACGAAATGAGAAAGGTCTACGAGGGGGAAGTAACCAATATAAATATTATGACTGCTCCACATCCATACAATCCGTATCAGAAAGTGCCTGAAAGTGTTCGTATAACTTTGAAAACTAAGGATGAGGAAAAAACTATTGAGGCTGGAGCAAGCATTGCTCAACAAATTATTGCGCAGGGAATATCCGAAGGACACGTAATTCAAATAGACGCTGAAACGGGAAGAGTAGCTGATTTAGGCATTTGCTTGGAAAGCAAAAAAGGCAAAACTTACGATGTTGACGTCAGTAAAAAGATTCCTAGACCGGAAGGAAAAGTTTTGAAGGAAAAGGAATTCGTTTACACCATGACTTTGGCGGATTTAGACCAAATAAACGCGAAAAGTCGTTCTGGAAGTTTCTTTTCACTTCTTTTCGGTGGCTCCGAAACCAAGGAGATTGATACTGAAGTGCGAATGATGGTTGATGAACAGGTAAAGCAGCTGGTTGATGAAGGTAAGGCTTTCATTCATCCAGGTGTACTTTTCATAGACGATTCGCATCTCCTCGATTTAGAAGCCTTCAGCTTTCTTGGAAGAGCCATGGAAAGCGAGCTTGTTCCAATTATAATCTTAGCTACAAATCGTGGAATAGCCAGAATAAGAGGCACGGATATAAAAGCTCCTTTAGGATTTCCATTAGACCTAATTGATAGAGCCGTGATAATCTCAACTTACCAGTATGATAGGGAAAGTATCAGAGAAATTCTTAGAATAAGGGCTGAAGAGGAGGAAATAAAGATTGATGAAAAAGCCTTGGAGCAACTTACGGATGTTGGGCAGAAGAGTTCGCTTAGGTACGCTGTTCAACTTTTAAGTTTGGCTTCGCAAAATGCGAAAATGATGAAAAGGGATAAAGTAACAGTCGAGGATGTGGAACGTGTAAGTTCGCTCTTTATGGATGTAAACCAAGCCTCTGAGTACCTGAGGAAACATGAAGAGAAATTCTTAACTCACTAAGCTTTGCTATGGAAAAGGAAAGTGAAATCAGACGGAAAAAACTCGCTC
>JAOZNA010000062.1:3577-9871 GCA_029934005.1 Candidatus Bathyarchaeota archaeon | reverse complement strand
ACATGGAAACGTAGTATTCATCGAGAGCTTCCATGAAATTTTCAAAGATTTTACATTCATAACCTTCATATTTCTTCAAGGATAAGGGTGCAACATCCATTAAATCTCCGTCTTCATCAAAAACGATTCGAGGTTCAAGTTCACCATTAACAACTTTGTGCACCAAATCTTTCAATTCATCGTAAAGAACCTTTAACTCTTCACTGTTTAATGCGGCACAAGAAACGTTTTTGTTTATTCCAGCTCTTAACAAGATTTCCTCCGCATAAAGACCACCAATACTTAGAAATCTAGTTAGAGCCTTGACAACTTCCAATTCTCCAAAATCTCTTATTTTAACAAAATCTTCAAAACTAATTCTTATCGGGTTTTTTCCACTTGAAGGAGCATGTTGAAATTGTTCCCCTCGCATAATGTTACGATCTTTCATTCGTTTATACATTAGAGCATGGGAAATACGATTTTCTGGGTTCACCAAAATAATGTTTCCATCTCCAAAAAGTTCAGCAACAAGCTGAAAAATTCCAAGTTTGGTTCTGATTTTAAGAACAACTATTCTTTCAAATTCTTGCTGAGATATTTCTGTTAAAATTCCGTTTTTCAAAAATTTTCTAAGCACCATGCAAAAGGCCGGAGGCCTTGCTGGTTTTTCAAAAGTGTGAAATGTTGGGTGAATTCTCATGCCAGCTTCTATAAGTAAGTTTATGGGCTGCTGTTCTCGCTTTTTTATCTTAAAAACAAAGGTTTTCTTATCTAACTGGTAAATGTTGTCGATTCTTCCACCTTCTACTTTATCCTTTAGTTCCGAAATAACCGCTGCAATATCAAAGCTTGTTAGTTGTTTTTTCAAAGCTCTCCCAATCAACATTTCACTTTCTTCTTTAATTCATTTCCTCTCTGAAGGGTAAGCCTTATGTAAATTAAGCTAAAAATAAAAGCAAGCAGTGCAATAAGAGGATAAATCATGAAACCACTCACCATCGTTTATTGGACTAGATTTGCACTTGGAATATTAGCGGCTGTTCTCTGCGCACTCTATGGAATTTACGTTGAAACATCCACAAACAATTGGACGTTTTTTGTAACAGGCTTATGGATAGCCATTTTAATTTATGCCTTGAGTTACTATATCTTCAAAATGAAATATTGGCTGAAAATAGAAAACCCAGCTAAACTCAAAACAACAGGAATTGGCATATATTTCATTACGTGGCTTACAATGTGGATTCTCTTCTGGACTATTTGTTATCCTCCACCCCTACTTTCTTAACTTCAGCCATAAAATTGTTGTCTCCAAGTTTGCTTTGCATAGTTTTCTTCAATACTGGTTGCAGCCTGAGGATGGTACGCATATAATCCGCCCACGCTGAAAAATAGCCCCTGTCAAACTCGGCATGCAACCCATTATTAACATGACCTAAAAATTCTTCCCGAAATTCCCTAATCCCTTTCCTATCATTAATGTCTAAGTTTGAAAGCAGAGAATACTGATCATTGTTAGATCTTTTGGATACCATTATTCCTTTTAACGCATGGAAATATCCTTTGTTCCATTCGTTTTTCTCTAGTTTTTGCTTAATTCTTTCCAAAACTCTTTCTGCTTCTGTAAACTGTCTGTTGGTAACGAGCTGGAAGTAACGTGATACTAATATGCGTGGAACAGGCAATGTTCTACCTCTTTTTATCCTCTTCCTCTACATCCTCAACTCCATTTTCAGTAATCTTAAAAATAGTTTCGCCTTCTGGAAGGTAAGGACTTGAAACAAGCCTTGCAATTCGAACTGGACCGCGAGCCGACTTCCTTAGATAAACTCTTGTGTGACTTGTATGCGCAACAACATGCCCCCCTACTGGATGAACAACATTTCCAAAGAAAACATCGGGCTTTGCCATAACCTGATTCGTTACAACAGCAACCGCGTTGAAAGCTCTAGCCAATCTTATGAGCCTATGTAAATGTTTGTTCAATTTTTGTTGCCGTTCAGCAAGCATTTCCCTTCCAAGATATTCACTGCGGAAATGCGCCGTTAAAGAGTCAATTATAATTAGTCGAATATTATTTTCTTTAATAACTTCATCGGCATTTTCAAGTAAAAACATCTGGTGGTCAGACGTGTAGGCTTCAGCATAAATTATGTTTCTCACAACTTCGTAGGGGTCTAAGCCTAAATGTTTTGCCATCTGAACTATTCTTTCAGTTCTAAACGTGTTTTCCGTATCAATGTATAAGGCTCCACCGCCTAAACCTCCTTTTTCTGGCGGTAACTGAACGTTTACGCATAGTTGATGGCAAATTTGGCTTTTTCCGCTTCCATATTCGCCATAAAATTCCGTAATAGTTTGTGTTTCAAGTCCTCCTCCTAAAAGCTGGTCTAACGTTTTGCTTCCAGTTGTGAGTCTTAAAACGTTTTGTCTCATTTTCAAAAGTTCATCTGCGCGAATAAATGCAAGCGAAATAGAAGAACGCGCCAGTTTAATGATTTCTGAAGCCTTTTTCTCTCCTATACCAGCTTGCCCAAGTTCTTTCACCGTGGCTGTTGCAAGGGACTCCACAGTGTGAAATCCTAGTTCCCGAAGTTTTTGAGCAGTTGCTGGACCTATGCCGGGAAGATCTTCGATGAACTCGTATTTTTTAGTTGACTTTCCCTTGTTTTCTTCGGCCATCACTCTGTCCCGTCCACAAGTTTGAAAAAGCCACTATTTAAATTAGACGAGCAAGTATATGAAGGCGTACATGGAGAGTTGACTGAAAGTATTCTAAACGTAAAATGTATAAGACTAAAACCTAACAATATGCTTCTTACTCGGGAGGAAAAAAGCGTGATAACATCTGAAAAAATTGAGGATTTAGCGGTCAAACTTCTAAAGTTGGCTGTGACTGAGCTGCCTCCAGACGTTAAAAACGCCTTGAAAAGAGCGTACGAAGAAGAAACAAGCGAGGCTGGAAAAACTCAGCTTCAGGCGATATTGGAAAACGTTGAATACGCGGAAAAAACAAGGACTCCAATGTGCCAAGACACTGGTACAATAATCTTCTATATTAAAGCTGGAGTAAACGCAAAAGGTTTAGACCTCTTTGAAGAGGCACTGCGAAAAGCTACGCAAAGAGCCACGAGAGAAGTGCCTTTAAGACCTAATGCAGTAAATCCATTCACACAGAAAAACAGCGGAGACAATACTGGAAGATTCATACCGTTTATTCACTGGAAGCTTGTGCCAGGCGAGACCATAGAGCTGACGGTTTTTCCGAAGGGTGGTGGTTCAGAGAACGTTTGTACTTTGGGAATGCTTGTGCCAGGCGAGGGAGTAAAGGGGCTTAAAAGGTTCATTGTGGATGCTGTTGTTAAGGCTGGTTCTAAGCCTTGTCCACCAAACATAATTGGCGTTGGAGTGGGCGGAGGAGCAGACATATCAATGAAGCTTGCGAAAGAAGCTTTACTTAGACCTTTAGACCAGCCTAACCCTGATCCGGAAATAGCAAAGCTTGAGAAAGAAATTTACGAAGCCTTAAACACGATTGGAATAGGACCAATGGGACTTGGTGGAAAAATAACTGTTTTAGGCGTAAACATTGAGTATGCACATAGGCATCCAGCTTCCTATCCAGCTGCGGTTGCCTTCCAATGTTGGGCTGCCCGCAGAGCCACTGCAAGGATAAACCCGGATGGTTCTGTCGAATTCTTAACCCATAAACCAATTTAGGCGAGGTGAAAGGTATAATGGCGGTTTATAAGTTAAAAACTCCTATATCTGAGGAAGAAATTCGTAAACTGCAAGTGAACGACGTCATCTATATAAGTGGAACCGTTGTCACAGCAAGAGACCAAGCCCACAGAAGAGCACTCGAATATTTCAAGGAAGGGAAACCTTTACCAGTAAATCTTGAAGGACTAGCTGTCTATCATTGCGGTCCGGCTGTAAAAAGGGAAGACGATAAATGGGTAATCGTTTCCGCTGGACCAACTACAAGCACACGAATGGAAATTTTTGAGGATGAATTCATTGAAAAATTCAAAGTTCGCGTAATTATCGGCAAGGGTGGAATGGGACCAAAAACAACAGAAGCCATGAAAAAATATGGAGCCGTTTATGCTGCCTTCACTGGTGGAGCGGGGGCATTAGCGGCTAAATCCATTAAGAGGCTTATAAGCCTTGAATGGGAAGATTTAGGCATACCAGAGGCATTATGGATTCTAGAAGTGGAAGATTTCGGGCCCTTGGTGATTGCAATTGATTCGCATGGTAACAACATCTTTGAAAGTGTTATGAAGCAGGTTGAAGCAAATAAGCAGAAGGTTTACGAAAAATTAGGTATATAGCAAACCTTCAAACCAGCGAGAATATAAACCCAAAGGCCAGATTAGATATTTAAAATCGAAAACAGAAATATAGGCTCTCCTTCTCCCTATTTTTCCTCTCTTCTCTCCTCTCTCCGGAAAATCATTCCAGATTAGAAATTGGATGTAAGATGATAAAAATAAGAGATTAGATGATCATTCTTTTCTTCAGTTGGTTTATTATTGTTAGTTTCTGCATCTCTGTGGTTCCTTCGTAGATTTCTGTTATTTTTGCGCATCTGTGGAATCTTTCTACGTGGTAATCTTCCAAGTAGCCGTATCCTCCGTGAATTTGGATGGCTTCGTCTGTAACTTCCATGGCTACTCTGCTTGCATAGGCTTTGGCAGTTGAGGTTGCAACCGGATCAAGTTTTCCTTGGTCGTAAAGCCAAGCCGCCTTATAGGTTAAGAGTCTTGCAGCTTCGATTTTTATGTGCATTTCCGCTAGTTTGAATGATATTCCTTGGAAGTCAATTATTGGACGGCCGAACTGCTTTCGGTTCTTAGCGTACTGAAACGCCCTTTCGAATGCTCCTTGCGCTATGCCAACTGCCTGCGCTGCCACGGTGATTCTTGTTCCGTCAAAAAGCTCTAATGTATAATAAAATCCTCTATTTAGTTCTCCAACTAGGTTGTTTTCTGGCACTCTAAGGTTATCGAATGAAAGTGAACCAGTTATACATGGTCTTATACCCATTTTCCCATGGAGTTTTTCTACGTCTAATCCGGGCATTCCTTTTTCAGCGAGGAAAAGGCTTTGCCCTCTGTAGGGTGGTTGAGCATTTGGGTCTGTTTGGCAAAGTATTATGAAATAGTCTGCTATTGGGGCATTAGTTATGAAGACTTTGTTTCCGTTAATGACCCATTCGTTTCCTTCTTTTACTGCGGTTGTGTCAAGCCGAGTTATGTCGCTTCCATGTTCTGGCTCTGTAAAAGCCGCAGCAGCTATTGCTTCTCCTCGGGCTAAGGGCGGGATATATTTTTCCTTTTGTTCTTCTGTTCCATGCTTTAAGAGGACATCTGGAATCATTAGGTTGCCAAGCGATACGGCTGTTCCTAATCCAGGGTCTACTCTACACATTTCTTCAACTACTATACATTCTTCGAGAACACCGTAGCCTTGTCCGCCGTATTCTTCGGGGATTCTCAAGCTTGTGAATCCAAGTTTGGCAGCTTTCTTGTAGAGTTCCATTGGAAATTCTTCTTTTTTGTCGAGTTCTAAGGCTAATTCGGGTGTAAATTCTTTTTGGCAAAACTCTCTTACGGCTTTTTTAATTTCTTTTTGTTCATCGTTTAATTCAAAACGCATATGCGGTCCTCCTTTTGATTAAGCTTTTTCTCCCTTTAGTTCCTTTAGTTTATTTGTTAGTACTGGGACAACTTTGAAGAGGTCGTCGACGATGCCGTAATCGGCGACGCTGAAGATGGGTGCGTTTGGGTCTTTATTTACCGCAATTATTAGGTCTGAATTTTTCATTCCAAGCACGTGTTGAAAGGCGCCGCTTATTCCAAGTGCAATGTAGAGTTTGGGCTTAACCGTCTTCCCTGAAGTTCCAACTTGCCGGTCGCTTGGAAGCCATCCTTTGTCGACTACTGGCCGTGAGCAAGCGAGAACCCCTCCAAGGGTTTTCGCCAACTCTTCTGCTATTGGAATGTTGCTTTCATCTTTTATTCCTCTTCCAATGGCTACTATGACGTCTGCAGCTGCTATATCTACGCCGCCTGGTGGAGGTAGAACGTATTCAACGAAGCGTTTCCTAGGAGTTTCTTCTGCTATTGGGGAAGGAATCTCGATGATTTCTCCGTTCATTGGTTCTTCCTTTTTAGCTTGGAACGCTGCTTGACGAACTGTTACTAGGTAGCTTTCAGCCTTTCTAAGCACGGCTTCAACGTTTACTTTTCCGCCGTACATTTGTCTGGTTACCGTTAATGCGTCGTTTTCAAATTTTATGTCTAT
>JAOZNA010000062.1:0-3477 GCA_029934005.1 Candidatus Bathyarchaeota archaeon | reverse complement strand
TCCATGTTTGTTTTTTCAGCCAGTTCTCTGCCCTTAGTTAGCATTTCGAAGGTTATATCCCTAATTTCTCCTCTTCTATGCTCGGCGAGAACAAAAATTTCTCCCATTTTAGACCAGCCCCTTAGCCTTTAATAATTCAGCAATTTTCGCGGCTACTTCATCTGGGCTTCCCTTAACGAATTCCGCTTGTTTCTCCACTGGAGGTATATACATCTTTTCTATTCTTATCCATGATCCAGCCTCGCCAACCTCGTTTTCACTTAATCCTATATCCGTTAGGCCCAGAACTTTTATTTCCTTCTCCCTTGCCTTTCTAATTCCCATGATGGAAACATACCGTGGCTCGTTAATTCCCGTCTGAATTGTAAGTACTGCTGGCAACTTCACTTCAACTATTTCTTCTAGTCCACCTTCCAGTTCACGGTTAACTACGGCTGTTCCATTTTTAAATTCAATTTTTTTAACTAGAGTTGCGTGTGGTATTTCTAGAAGCTGAGCGAGTGCCGGGCCTACAACTGCGTAGCCGTCGTCGCCTGCTTGTGCTCCAGTTAATATTAAGTCGTGGGGCAAATCTTTGATGACTTTTGAAAGAACCTTTGCAATAGCGTAACCATCTGAGCCTTCCAGTTTTGGGTCTGTAACCCTTATGGCTTTGTCTGCTCCTCTTGCTAGGCATTTTCTTAGGGTACTGTCAGCATCTTCGGAGCCAACCGTTATGACAGTGACTGTTCCTCCGAGCTTTTCTTTTATGCGTACTGCCTCTTCTACTGCGTAGTCGTCCCACTCGTTGATGTCGAAAACTAAACCTGTTTTTTCTATGCTCTTTCCTGTGCTGTCAATTCTTACGTCTGCTTCAGCTGTTTCCGGAACATGCTTAACACAGACAATTATGTCCATAATGCTTCCCTCTCTTATTAGATTCCTAACTTTTCCTTAACTTTATTACGTTTTTCCATAGGAAGAGGACCAAACTTTTTAATTCTTTCAGTAAACATTGTGAAAAGTTCAGCTGCCTTCTTATACACTGGCAGTGGCACGTAGCTGTATCTAACCCTCATTCTTTCAATTCCGTATTCTCCAAGTGAACGCATCATTTCATTTACTCGTCTCATACCGAACTTCTCGTCGATTTCTTCTTGTCCTTCAATTAGGAGTACACCGTCTGCTCCATAGGCAAATGCGTAGAGTAAATGCTTTAAGCCTACAATGGCTGTTGAGGGAACCGCCACAATTCGAATATTTTCTGGATAATTGGTTCTGTCAAGTCCGAGGAAGTCCATGCCTGTATATCCAACTTGCTTGTCGACAAAGACTACTATTCTAACCTCGTCTGGAGCTTTATCAGACAACACGCCTCTCAAAGTGGCAAATATCTGCCTACTGGTAGAGTTCTTAAAGTCAATAGCTTCCCTTGGACAGACTGGAATGCATGCGCCGCAGCCTACGCATATGAATGGGTCAACTTTGGCTTTTCCATCCTGCATAGTTATGGCGTTTAATGGGCAAATTTTAACGCATGCTTCACAGCCGTCACATAATTCTGTAATTACAAAGGCTTTCTCTGGACTTGTGGTGACGTATTCTCCTTTAAGGAATAATGAAGCCTTTGCCGCTGCAGCTAGGGCATCTGAAACAGTGTCACGGACATCCTTTGGGCTTAAGGCGCATCCGCAAGCGAAAATTCCCGTTTTAAGCGAATCAACCGGGTCGAGTTTCGGATGTTTCTCTTGTATAAATCCGTCTTCTCCTATAGCAAGCTTCATTTTTGCCGCTAGTTCTTGAAGTCCTGCGGATGGAACCATCGGAGTTGCGAGCGCAACCATGTCGTACTCCTTTTCTTGAACTTCGTTTAAGAGGGTGTCCTCCGCAACTACAACGAGTTTTCCGTTTTTGTTCTTCCAGATTTCGGCGACTTTACCGCGGATGAAAACTACTCCGGCTTCTTGGCATCTCCAGTAGAGTTCTTCGTAGCCTTTACCCGTAGCCCTTATATCCGTATAGTAAATTGTTACGTCTATTCCGAGCATTTTCTTTAGGAGGAACGCTTGCTTTAGGGAATACATGCAGCATATTCGACTGCAGTATGGAATGTGATTTTTATCTCTTGAACCAGCACAGAGGACTATGGCGATTTTCTTTACATCGCTTCCGTCAGCCTTTTTTACGTAGCCTCCTGTCGGTCCGGAAGCTGAAGTTAGTCTTTCCAGCGCCATCATTGTTATGACGTCTGGATAGATGCCGTATCCATACTGCTTGAGTTTGTTTGCGTCGTAGAGCTGGTAGCCAGTAGCCATAATTACTGCGCCAACATTTAGCTCAACTATTTTTCCTTTGTCTTCAAGGTTTATGGCTTTTGCAGGGCATAACTGCTCGCATTTTCCGCATTTTGTGCATGCCTCAAAGTCTATTGTATAAGCGGACGGTACTGCCTGCGGAAATTCAATGTAGGCCGCCTTTCTTTCTGATAGCCCTTCATTGTACTCGTCTGGAACCGTAACTGGGCAAACTTTTGCGCATACTCCACAGCTTCTGCATTTTTCGACATCTACGCCCCTAGGCTTCATGAAAACTTTCACGTTATAATTACCTGGTCTTCCACTTACTTCCTGCACTTCAGCGTATGTCAGCAAGTTCACGTTTGGGTTTCTTCCAACTTCAGCCATTCTTGGTGTAAGTATACATTGGGCGCAGTCTAGGGTTGGGAAAACTTTTGTGAGCTTTGCCATGTTTCCGCCTATGCTGGGTTTCCTCTCCACAAGGTGAACTTTATAGCCTAAATATCCAAGTTCCAAGGCTGCTGTTATTCCAGCTATTCCTCCGCCGACTATGAGGATTTCTCTGGAGCATTTTTCCCTTATTTTCTCCAGCGGTTCAAGTTCTAGACTTCGTTCATATCCTCCTCTTATTAGGCTTATCGCTTTTTTTGTGGCTTCTTCTGAGGGGTTTGGACCGTGGACCCACGAGTCTTGTTCACGTATGTTTACGAATTCAAGCATGTAAGGGTTTAATCCTGCCCTTTCCAGTACGCTTTGGAATGTTGAAAGGTGCATTCTTGGGGTGCAGCTGGCTACTACAACGCGGTCTAAATTCTGCTTTTTTATGGCATCCAAAATCATTTCCTGACCTGGCTTCGAACAAAGATATTTATGATATTTCGCAACTGCTACTTCTTCCCAGTTTTTAACTGCTTCAACAACTTTTTTTACGTCTACAACGTCGCCTATGTTCCCTCCGCACTCACAAACAAAAATTCCAACTCTAGGCTTTTTTGCTTCCATTTTGTTAATCTCCAATTTTACCATTTTTGTTAGCTTATTAGAGAAAACCATAGAGAGGAAAAACGCTTAAAAAACCTTATGTTCATTGTATCTGTTCATTATATCTGAAAGGCGAGGCGTATTGAATGAACGCACTTGAACTGGTTCAAAAACATAAGCTTCTCGAATGCATACAATGTGGAATGTGCACTGGAAGCTG